>CAMNIW010000112.1 GCA_946540675.1 uncultured Clostridia bacterium
AAGAGGCGACGTGCTTGCCGTTTGTACACGAAGCGTTGTCGCAATGCACCGTAGACTGCACGAGTTCTATCTTGACGTAAACGGTTTCCAGTCCTTCGGCAGCTTCGGTCAGATCGAGCGCCGCGGTCAGATTTCTGCCCGGAGCGTCCGCACAGCCGTAAGAGTGAACCAAGTCAAACCCTGTTTCGCTCGCGCCGACGTACACGTTCAAAGCGTTTTCCGCGTGAGCGGTTTCGTCGTTCTGATTCCACATATTCGCTTTCAGGTCTACGAATAACTCACCCGATCCGTTATCCCTTTCTATTTTGTAAACGAGATAGGATTCGTCCGCAATAACGACGGGAGAACCCCAGGTATCCGACGGAATAGCGCCGTGCGTTTTATCCTTGTTGGCGGAGATCCCGACTATCTTATACGCGCCGAACGCGCTCGCGTCCATCGTCGTAAAATCGTCCGACGGATAGACCGTTTCCGCGCTTGCCGCACTAAAACACAACGGCAAAAGCAATACGACCGCCATAAAACAAACGGTAAATAAACCCTTAAAAACACTCTTTTTCATTTATGGACCCCTTACTACAACTTTAATCCGGAAGAAACTATGCCTTCCGCGTAAACTTTACTTGTAAAGAAAAACATTATTATGAGCGGCGAAGACGCCAGAAGGTACGCGGCGAACGACACGGGCATAGACATCGCCCTGTCGTAAAACTCCACTTTAAGCCCTGCCGCTATCGTGTATTTCGCCTTGGTCATAATCAGCATCGGCCAACCGAAATCGCTCCAAGTGCCCGAAACCTGCATTATGGCGACGGTCGCTATAATGGGCACCGCGAGCGGAACGCCTATGCCGATATATTTAATAAAATCGTTTGCCCCGTCTATTTCCGCCGCTTCGAAAACCGCGTTCGGCAGCCCCTTGAAATAACAAGCCAGCAAAAAGGTGGTTCCCGTGCTGAACGCGGGCGGCAGAATAAGGGCGAACAGTGTGTTGTTGAGCCGCAACTTATGATACAGTATGACGGTAGGCACGAGCGTGAGCACCCCCGGCACCATATTGAGCGCGAGAATAAGGGCAAAAAGCATTTTCGAGCCCTTGAACTCCAACTTGGCTATCGCAAACGCCGCCATCGTCGTAATAAACAGCGTCAGCGCGGTGGCCGAGATCGCTACGACGAAAGTCCTGAACATATAGTTTTCGATCTTCGCGAAAGCGAGTTGTACGTTTTCGCCGCGAAGCGGAAAAGTCGGAAACCATTTATAGAGCGAATATTGATTAGGCGTCTTGAACGCGCACCACACCGCCATAAACAGCGGATACAGCCCCAGGACAAAGAGCAAAACGATAAAAGCGTTTAACGCGATCTGAGCGCCTTTTTTCTTACCTTTAAGCATATTCTTCATCCTTTGAATTGAGTAATCTGTAAGTGGCGGCGGTTATGCACATTATCACGGCGAACAAAAATACGCCGATAGCCGCCGCCTTGCCTATACTCTGATTGGTATTGACAAGCGTGTACATATAGTAAGCCGGCACGTGTATCTTGGTGCCGACGCGTTCGGCAAAAAGCAATTGATTGCTGTAATCCTGAAATATGTTTATTATTCCGAATACGAGAACGTATTTTATCTGACCGATAAGATACGAAAGGTCGATAACGAATATCCTGCGCATCACTCCGCAGCCGTCGAGATCCGCCGCTTCGAGCACTTCGGTGGGGATATTTATAAGTCCGGCAAGGACGATAAGTCCCGAAGTCCCCGCGAGCCACGGGAAATTCATAAATATAAGCGACCCGATTATGTTGTCGTGCCCGAGAAAGTTTATATTCTCGGAAATAAGTCCGAGCCCTTTTAATATTTCGTTAAGCAAGCCGTCGTCGTAAGCGTAAATATTCTGCCATATAAGAGAGCCGACTATGCTCGGACAAACCGTCGGCAACAGCAACAAAAAACGATAGACGGTCTGTTTTTTTCTGTCCGCAACGTGAAAGATTATTTCGGCGTAAAAGAACGGGACGAATACGTTTACCGCAAGTCGCGGCAACTGCAAGGCGAACATCGACACGAAAGACTGACGGAAGGTCGTATCCTTGAACAAATTGACGAAATTTTGTATCCCCGCGAATTCGGTAAGTCCGTCGGATATCTTATATACGTTGAAAAACGACAGGACTATACTGTAAACGGGCGGATACACCGCGAAGATCAACACGCCTAACGTAAAGGGAAGGACCATAAGATAGGCTATATAATGTTTTCTCAAATATTTCAATATCTTTTTCATAGTTCCTATCCTTGTTGTCTGAGTCGAAGCACTATTTCGGTATTCGCGTTTATTTCCCAAAACACAGAATTGCTTTGATCCCTTATCCGTAAGGTAACGTCGCTTGCCGGAGTAAACGCCGACGCGGTATAAGGAATATAGTAAAACACCGCCTGACCCGTTTCGTCCGTAAGCGCGGTATACGCGAGCATAGAGCCCGCCGAAGGCAAAACGAAAATTTCGTGTTTTGCCATCGGCTTGCCGAAATGCGTTACGCGTACGACTATTTCCACGCGTTCGGAGTTTGAGGCGACGGGCGTTTTATCGGAAACGTATACCGCTTGCACGTCGTACGTTTTCGCCCAAACGACGTCAAAAATATAGAACGCGGAAAATACGACTATTATTATCGCCGCGATTATATATTTAACGCCTATTTTACGCTTTGACTTTTGAGTTCCCATTCAGATTTCCCATCCGGTCGTGTCGATATTC
Organism: uncultured Clostridia bacterium; assembly: GCA_946540675.1. Taxonomy (GTDB): domain Bacteria; phylum Bacillota; class Clostridia; order Christensenellales; family Borkfalkiaceae; genus UBA10281. Next base: position 2,762 of record CAMNIW010000112.1, read on the forward strand.
ATATTCCTGACCATCGTACGCGCGCCTTCTTTCTGTTCGCTGTTGAGTTTCGTGAAAAATTCCGATTGATTCAATTCGCCGCGTACCCAACCGGCAAACGCCGCGTTGATGTTGGCGGTGTTGGCGACGATAAATCCGAGCGGCCATTTGGAAACGTTGGTGACCGTAAAACTCTTTTCCAGCCAGCCCGCGTCGTCGTAAACCGACGGATACCCCGCTCCCTTTACCGCCGGAAGACCTTCGCCGTTCTCCTGCACCATAGCCGTTACGGCTTCGGGAGAAGTGAGATACATAAGGAAATCTATCGCGCGGTCAAGAAGTTTTTCATTGTTTTCGACGGCGGGTTTCATAACGTTGAACGCCATCAGCACTTCGGACTGATACCCGTCTTTTAGCGTTTTGGACGGAAGGTCGGAAGCCTTGGCGGACGAATCGCTCTGCGCCACGGGCGGCACGAACAGGTCGAAAGCAAAATCTCTCAAAGTGTTACCCCTTTCGATATTGTAGTACCAAAGTCCCTGATTTTTCATCGCGACTTTGTGAGAATTCCACATATTGAGATAAGTTGCGCTCGTCACGGATTCCCAACCCGTAGGCAAAACGGTTTTATAATAGTTGTAAGCAAGACCGTAGAGTTCTTTCGCTTCCTGACAAAGCACGGGGTTGAACTTGTTTTCGAGAACGGCGCGGATTAGTTCTTTGGTAGTAACTATGCCGTCGTTGTCGTAATCGGTCCTGTCCGCCATATGCGCCGCAAATCCCGGAGCGAGATTGAATTCAAACACCCACGAAGAAAGGGATATGCCGACGTCGCCCGTGTACGGGACGTAGGGATACTGCACTCCCGAAATCCCCTTGGCGCTGTCTATCGCGGCCGTCAATTCCTTCCAGGTCGTCGGAACGGTAAGCCCGTTTTCTTCGAACATATCTTTATTGTAATATATCGCCGTCGCCGACCCCGGGTTAAGCACTATGGGGATCGAAACGATCCTGCCGTTAGCGTCGAGCACCGCCTGATCTTTCCATACCCAGTCTTCGAAAATATCCTTCCATCTCGTATTGCCGTTGACGTAAGGGTTGGGTCTTTCGAGATACTCGTCAAGACTGACGTACAGTCCGTCTTCCTGCATTTTCGTTCCGAAAGAAAAACCTATCGCAGGACAGTTTTTTACGTTGACCTGAGTATTGTACCAGGCGCGCATATTGTTTATATTATCTATCGGCTTTGCGTAATCCGACGCCCAGACTATTTCCGTGCCCGTCGTTTCCTTATACTTTTTCGCAATGTTTCTGCTCGCGTTGACGGGGTTGGGTTGATCGGGCGTAGCCGTTTCGCTCGGCGTGGGCATAAGCGTATGCAGGTCGACGAAAAGTTGTCCTTCGCCGACGCTGTCACCGCCGCCGCAACTTACGGTCAGAAACGCGGTAATGATAAAAAACACGGAAATCAAAACAGCCGCAATTCTTTTCATATTTAGTACTCCTTTATATAATAAGGGGTTTCAGCCCTATGTATGAAACCCCTTATTCCGTATGATTCAGTCGCGCTTTTCTTTACGCCTTATCGCGATAAAGGCGGCGGCTATCGCCGTAAACATAACCGCGACGGACGCCGTTCCTATAGCGGAACCGCAGCCTTTCTTGGTCTCCGTCGGTTTATCCGGGTTCTCGGGTTTATCCGGATTGTCCGGGTTGTCGGGATTATCGGGGGTGTCCGGATTATCGGGGGTGTCCGGATTATCGGGAGACTGCTTTTCGGTCCACTTTCCGTAAAGCGAAACGTCCGCTTCCACGACGTAATTTTCGGGCACCTTCTGCGTCGTTTCCGCATCGAGATACCAGCCGTCAAAGTCGTACCCTTCTTTTTCCGCGGGAACGTAAGCGGCGAAATCGGAACCTTTTTCGTATTCAACGGTGTTTACGATCGTTTCGCCGTCATAATAATTTACGTTTACGTACTCTTTGTCCGCGAACACTCCGGCGACGCTTACCTTATAAAGTTTGGTACCGACGAACGCGAGTTCTATCTGATCTCCGGCGTTTGCGACGTACTGTTTGAATTCTATCTTTATATAGATAGTG
>CAMNIW010000113.1 GCA_946540675.1 uncultured Clostridia bacterium
CTTGCGGCAGAACGGTCGCGACGGCAGACGGTATGATAGATATATGGCATTTCGGAATAAAACTGTACAGCGTGAATTTTCACGGTGAAAAGACGGTTATAGACGAAGAACAACCCGTACCCAACGACTTCAAGTCGAAAATACCCAATTCCGTTCCGACGTCGGCGTTTTATACTTTCCCCGAAATAATCTTTACCGACAACGTAGACGAAAGCGTCGATTACAATATAACGATGACCGATCCGTACAATATCGAAACGGTTCTTCCGTCAAACGCCGCAGGATTCTTTGCGGAATACGAAGGGATATATACGTTTGAAATACAGGCGTCCGACAAAAGCGGCAATACGTACGTAGACAAGTTCTCGGTGAATTGCGCGCTCGGCGAAGGGTTGCCTAACGTGGGTTTTGAAAATATCCCCGTGAAAAACGGCAGACAGGGCGTCGAATACGTCATCGAGCCGCTGCTCTATTTGCCCGAAGAAGTGGATTCTTTGGATATCTACGCGATTGATCCCGACGGGGTCAGGGTGGAGATTGAAAACGGCAAATTCGTCCCCGAAAAGATAGGCGAATACAGGATAAAATACGAAGCGACCAACTCTTACGGAACGAGTAAACTGCTCGTCAGAGTATACGTTAAATACAACGTCGGCGACGGCGACGTATACGAGATGAGCGGAAAAGCCGAAAACTGGAACGGAGCGGCGACGCAGACCGAGAACGGAGTATATATTTCGGACGAGGCGTATACAAATCTTCCGTTCGACATAACGGAAGGGATAAAGGTAACGTTTACTCTTCCGCCCGAAATGAACAGTTGGTCGGGGTTGTATTTTACGAGAACGCCGGGGCTCGGCAGGTATTATCTGGACGACAAATCGGAATACCGTAAAAACGATTGCGCGCCCGGTCTGTACGTCCTTATATACAGGCAATCCGACGCCTATTATTGCAACGTGGATTACGTCGGTCTAAGCAAGATGTCCATGGAAGTCTTAAACCATTATAATTGCGGCAACGGACCCGATCTTACCATCGCTTTGACTAAGGTCGACGGAGAAGACAATATAAGGTTTTACATAAACGGTCAGAAAAACGAAAATTACGAGTTGAATTACAGCGTAAACGCGTCGGTTGTTTCCGATAACGAGAATTTCAGTTATATCGGTTTCGGCAATATGTCCGCGTCGGGCGTCACTCTTAAAAATATCGAGATTCTGGACAGCGCCGCGCCGATAATCGGTTTAAGCGCTCCGATACCCGAAAAATTCAAAGTAGGGGCGAGATACGCGTTGCCGGGAATATCCGCTGTCGACGCGCACGACGGGGAAACGGAATATTCCGTCCGCCTTTTCAGCCCCGACGGAAAACTCGTTTCGCACGAAGGGGAGATCGTACTCGATAAGGAAGGCGTATGGTACTGCCTTGTAAAAGCGGAAGATTCTTCCGGCAACGTCGCGTCCGAGATTTACGCCCTTAACGTCGGCAACGTATCAAAAGTGCGTACGATAAAAAAAGGCGGCGGTTGTTCTTCTTCGTTAAAAAGCGGAAACTGCCTGATAGGCGGCGCCGTCGTATCGGCGATATTGTTCTTCATAATAAAAAGGAAGCGGCTTGATGTGTAAAGTATTAAAGATAAAAATAAAAAAAGGCGAGTTATGGTTCGGCGGTTTTACCGATTTCGCGGAGTATATGCCGTTTGACGAAAAAAGCGAAGCGGAAATAGACGTCACTTATACGAAAGGGCATTACAATCAGATAAATCCTTTGCTTATAAGTTCTCTCGGAAGATACGTCTATGCGGAAAACTATTTCAAGTTGAATATCGGGGGCGGGATCATCTCGGTAGAATCCCCCGGCGAAATAGATTTCGGGGAAAAGAGCGGCGTTCGCGAAGCGTATTCTTATATCAAAGACAAATATTACGAATTTGACGGGAGAATGCCCGACGTAAGACTTTTTACGATGCCTCAATACTGCACCTGGATGGCTTTGGGAGAAAATCAGACCGACGAAAGGGTGATCGATTTCGCTCGGAGCATCGTCGACGCGGGACTTCCCGCGGGCGAATTGATAATCGACGATTCCTGGACGGACTACGTAGGGCAATTCGATTTTTCGGTAAAGAAATTCCCCGACGCGAAGGCGACCGTCGAAAAACTGAAAAAGGCGGGATTTTTCGTTTCCTTATGGATAACGCCTTACGTTTCGGTCGACACGCCCGTTTACAGGGAGTTATCGGAAAAAGACTTGCTGATAAAGCAGGAAGGAAAGCCGTATATCGCGCACTGGTGGAAAGAAAGTTCCGCGTGTATAGACTTTACCAACCCCGCGGCGAAAACGTGGGTGGCGGACAAAATAGAGCGGCTTAAAACCCTGTACGGAATAGAAGGCGTCAAGATGGACGGCGGAGATACGAGATTTTACGAAGACGGGCTCGAAACCTTCTCGGAAGAAGGCAGGACGGCAAACGGACTGTCGGAAGCGTACGGAAGGTTTGCGGCAAACTATCCGATATCCGAGATCAGGGCGACCTGCAAGTGCGGCGGATTGCCGATAATACAGCGTATCGCGGACAGATTTCATAATTGGAGCGAAAAAGATAACGGCTTCGACGGAATAATAAAACGTTCGCTTTTGATGAGTTTGTCGGGTTATCCTTATTGCTGTCCCGATATGATAGGCGGCGGACAATACGAAGACGTCGAAAAAGGTATTGCGGAGAGCGAAGAATTGAACGTAAGGTATATGCAGGCGGCGACCTTTATGCCGTGCATACAGTTCAGCAAGCCTTTATGGAAGTATTCGGAAAAGACCGCGTTCGTCGTAAAAAAGATGCTGGCTATCCGCGGAAAGTACGCGTCGTATATAGCGCGGCTTGCGGAAAACGCCGCCGAACGCGGCGAACCGATAATGCGTCCGATGATGTTCTATACGGACAAGTGCGGCGATATAAGCGGTCAATATATGCTCGGCGACAAGATCCTGGTCGCGCCCGTGATGGAACAGGGCGCCGACGAAAAGGAAGTTTACCTGCCGCAAGGCGAGTGGAGATACGAACCGACGGGAGAAGTTTTCGCGGGAGAACAAAGGATAAAAATTCCGACGAAACTTGAAGATCTGCCGTATTTTATAAAGTTGGGGGAATAAGTATGAAAAAGAGAACCACATCGTTATTTATGATCGGTATATTATTTATAACAGGAGTTTGTTTTATGTGTGCGTGCGGAAAATCAAACAAGGCGGGAGCGGATAAGAAAAGCAATTACGTCAATTCGATTTATCTTACGGACTATATAGGGGAAGTAGAAGGCAAAAAATTAAGCGCTTTCGAAGTCGAAGGCAATAACCGTATGGTTTCTTCGGAAGGCTCCGTTGCCGTTTCCGCGTATTACACGGCGAAAGCGGACGGGGAAGAAGTACATACTTATATGATAACCACCGCGGAAGCGTTGACGCGTCCGCACTCCGTGACCTTTCTGGACGTTTCCGAAGACAAGTTTGCCGGCGGCGGCAAGGTGGAAATGGAGATAACCGCGAAGTTCCCGATAACCACGGCGATAGTTTTGCCGCAAAATCTCGGCATCACCCCGACCGTAAGCGATAATACTATCAGGTTTTCCGTGGATAAATACGGTTCTTATACCGTAATAGTAGACGACTATACCAATCCCGACAAAGCCTATACGGTTTTCGTTCGTCCGCCCGAACAGGTGGAAGTGCCCGACGGATATACTTTGATAGAGTATAAAGCGGGATTGCATTTCGCGGACGAGATCACGCTTAAAAGCAACACCGTGCTGTATTTGCACGCGGGGGCGTTCATCGTGGCAAAACCCACGGGCGGTAACGACGCGTATATCAAATCAAACGCGGCGGAAAACGTGAAAATAGTCGGACACGGCGTAATAGATATGTCGCAGATAAGTTGGCACGGAAAGATGGGAATAGACGTTTCCAACGGCAAAAACATCGAGATAAACGGCGTAACTCTTATCAACAGCGCGACCTGGACTATGCGTTTTATGTACTGCGAAGACGTTACGGTAAAAGATTGCATTATATTCGGTTACCGTCAGAACAGCGACGCTTACGCGGTTTGCAGCAGCAAAAACGTTTTGGTAAAGGACTGTTTCGCGCGATCGGGCGACGATTTGTTCGAAGTGAAGACTTACGATAGACCTTCGAGCAACGTCGTGTTTGAAAACTGCGTCGCGTGGCCGGACAACTGCCGCGGTTTCGGTATAATACAGGAAACGGTCAGCGATATAGAAAACGTTCAATATAAAAACTGTTCGTTATTGTATCAATTAAAGGACTGGTCGGAACATATGGCGGCGTTCATAATAACGGCGGGCGAACACGGCAACGTCAAGGACGTGTTGTTTGAAGACTGCGATTTGTTTTACAGTAAAGTCTTCGCCATCAGGTTTTCTATCGGCGACAACCCCGAAACAATGTTGCAGACGGGTTTTGACAATAAAATCACGGGCGTAACGTTCAGAAACTGTAATTTCGCGCACCCGTCGAGTTCCAGGGGTATAATCAAATTCCGCAACAACACTACGGACGCCAACGGAATAAGCGGGCTCGTGTTCGACAACGTGACTTTCAAGGGCGATAAACTGTCGGAAATAACCCAGTTGAATCCGGTATACGAAGGCGAAGCCCCGACTGACATAACGATCAGATAGAGCATACCTGTAAATTAAAATAAGATAGCCACCGATTTTTCGGTGGCTATCGTTACGTCTGAGAAAGACGGTTTATAGAGCGGAGAGACGGAATACTCCGCCTGCGGCTCCGCGTTCGTTCGCAAA
>CAMNIW010000114.1 GCA_946540675.1 uncultured Clostridia bacterium
CCAGAGTTTCGGCGTTGGTCGAAACTCTGGAATACTTAAAGGACGAACACGAGATAGTTCCGCTTATACTCAGATACAGGCAAATACAAAAATTGTATTCCACCTATCTCAAAGGTTTACGTCCGCTCATCGATCCCAAAACGGGGCTCGTTCATACCTGTTTCAACCAGACGCTCACGGCGACGGGCAGGCTTTCGTCCAAAGAACCCAACTTGCAGAATATTCCCGTCAGGATGGAAGAAGGCAAGGAAATAAGAAAACTTTTCGTCTCTTCGTTTGACGGCGGCAAGATAGTCGGCGCGGACTATTCGCAGATAGAACTCAGGCTTCTCGCCCATTTCAGCGGTTGCAAGCCTTTGATAGACGCGTTCACGGGCGGCACGGATATACACGCGGTCACCGCGTCGCAGGTGTTCGGCGTTCCGCTTAGTGAAGTCACTCCCACGATGCGCCGCGAAGCGAAAGCCGTAAACTTCGGCATAATATACGGCATTTCCGATTTCGGGCTTGCCGAACAACTCAAAATTTCCAACAAGCGCGCGGGCGAGTATATCAAAAAGTATTTCGAGATGTATCCGAGCGTTAAGGAATATATGGATAAAAACGTCGAATTTGCCCGCGAACACGGCTTTGTTATGACTTTTCTCGGCAGAAAACGCTATATACGGGAGATAAATTCGGCAAACTACAATCAGCGTTCTTTCGGAGAAAGGGCGGCTATGAATATGCCCCTTCAGGGCGCGTCCGCCGACATAATCAAGATAGCGATGATAGGCGTATACAACGCGATAAAGAGCAGGGGACTCAGATCCAAACTCATATTACAGGTGCACGACGAACTGCTCGTGGACACCGCGCCGGACGAAGTAGAGATCGTAAAAGAGATACTGAAAACCGAAATGCAGGGAGCGGTCGCTTTGTCCGTTCCGCTCGACGTCGAGACCGAGTGCGGAGACCGTTGGTACGACGCGAAGTAAGACGATATGGAAAAATACGTTGCGATAACGGGCGGCATAGGGAGCGGAAAGACGCTCGCGCTCGGGATAATTAAAAAGGCGGGGTATAAAGTTTTCTCGGCGGACGAAGTCTATCGGGATATGCTCCGCGACGCCGATTTCGTGAAAAAGGTTTGTTCCGAAACGGGCGTTCCGCCGATTTACGAAGGCGACCGACTTGCGATAGACCGAAAGGCAATATCCGCGCTCGTCTTTTCCGACGGGGAATTTCTGAAAAAACTCAATTCGGTAACTCACCCCGAAATTATGATGAAGATGCGTTCTCTCGCGGAAAAAGAAAGCGGCGTGGTATTTGCCGAAGTGCCGCTTTTGTTCGAAGGCGGATTCGAAGACGGGTTCGACTTTGTAATAGTCCTTTCACGCGATGAAAAAGCACGCGTAAAAAGCGCGGCTCTTCGCGACGGAAAAAGAGAAGAAGACGTCGAAGCGGTCGCAAAATCGCAATACGATTACGGAAAATTGCGACCGACGGATAAAATTACGGTGATAAACAACGACGGCGACGAAAAGGCTCTTGCCGAAAAAATACTGTCCGTCGCAAAAAGCATAGGTGAAACGGCGTGAAGGGAATAATCGTTATAAACTCTTACAATAAGACCGAAGAATATCTCTATCAACCCGAAAGATTGAAGTCGGAGTTTGCCGCTCTCGGCGTCGGAACCGAAATATTGACGAGCGATAAAATAACGGCTGTCGTCGGCGGCAAGGTTTCCGAGCTGCTGGACGGCGTCGACTTTTGCGTGTTTCTCGATAAGGATAAATATCTTTTGTCCGCGATAGAGCGGGCGGGGATAAAGACGTTTAACGGCTATTATACGATGACCGTGTGCGACGACAAGGCGGAAACGTATTTTGCGTTGTCGGGCGCGGGCATACCCGTTCCTAAGACCGTCGCGGGATTGCTTTGTTATACGGACGGCGCGTCGCCGTCTGAAACTTTTCTCGACGGGGTAGAAAAGACTTTCGGTTATCCCGTCGTCGTAAAGGAATGTTACGGCTCGCTCGGAAAAGAAGTCTATCTTGTAAAAAACCGTGAAGAACTTGAAAAAACGGCGGTCGGACTCATAAAAAAGCCGCATTTGTATCAGGAGTTTATTGCGGAAAGTCGCGGCAGGGACGTGCGGGTGATAGTCGTCGGCGGCAAGGCGATAGGCGCTATGAAAAGGACTTCGAAAAACGATTTCCGATCCAACGTCGCAGTCGGCGGCAAGGGAGAAGTCTTTCCGCTCGCCGAAGTAAAGGATATAGCAGAGCGCGCGGCAAAAGCCGTCAAAGCCGACTATTGCGGAGTCGATCTCTTGTTCGGAAAACACGGTTTTACGGTATGCGAAGTCAACTCCAACGCTTTTTTCGGCGGATTCGAGCGAACCACGAAGATCGACGTCGCTTTGTCCTACGCCGCTTACGTTATAAGCGAAACGAATAAAAAAAGACGGGACCGAAAAACGCTTTTCCCGTCAGACGGTATATAAAAAATCAATTTCGGCGATAATCTCGCTTTCGGGCGAGAAAACACGGGGCATTCGGAAATTCCGAATGCCCCGCGTTTTATTGCGACCGCGGTTACAAACGCGCGGGATTGTTATCGATATCCTGCTTTTGTGAGAGTTTTTTGACGTATTGTCGCGGAGAAACGCCGTACGTTTTCTTGAATATATGATTGAAGTGGCTAAGCGAAGTGTATCCGAGCATATTTGCTATCTGGAGAGTGTTGAGATTCGGTTGCAAAAGCAGTTCGCACGACTTTATTTATCCGAAAACGCGGCGGCGAATACGCCGAACGCAAAAAAACAGCGCTCTTGTCGCTTTCCCCGCAGGGAACAGAAACAAGAGCGCCGGTTATTATATTGTTATAGAGTTTGTTCAGCCGTTTTTATCGACGACTTTTTTTATTGCGGAAAAGGTCTCGTCGCTTATCACGTGTTCCATTCTGCACGCGTCGTCGGTCGCGGTTTTTTCGTCCACGCCGAGCATAATAAGACATTTGGTAAGATAGCGATGTCTTTCGTATATTTTGGTCGCAAGCGCTTTTCCGCTTTCGGTAAGGGTAATATGTCCGTACCCGTCGACGTTTATATATCCGGCTTTTTTGAGTATACCGAGAGCCCTGCTTACGCTCGGTTTGCTGTAGCCCATATGATCGCCCACGTCGATAGCGCGGACGTTAGGACTTTTTCCCGATAAAATAAGTATGGTTTCGAGATACATTTCGCCCGATTCCTGAATACGCATAGCGCCACCCCACAATCTTTTTAGGATATTTTAGCATATTTTTGCGACAATTTCAACCTTTTTTATAAATTTTCGTTAAACGGCAAAAATTTTATGTTTTTTGCCGAAAAAAAGTTGACAATACTTTTTTGCAAGTATATAATAATAATGAAAGTTAGCGTTTGCTAACTATTTTTTAAGGGTCGGGTTAGTGTGTCCTAACCCGAAAAAAGGTACTTATGATTCCGTTAAGCGTAACAGACAAAGGAGAAGTAAACGTAATTAAGCGTATAGGCGGCAGTCCGGACGTAAAGCAGCATCTTGAAAATCTCGGATTCGTCGTCGGCGGCAGCGTCAGCGTGGTCAACACGATGGGCGGAAATCTTATCGTCAACGTAAAGGAAACCAGAGTTGCGATAAGCAGGGAAATGGCTAATAAAATTATGGTATAAACGGATAATTCCGCTATATAAAAAGGAGAAAGATATGAAGACGTTGCGAGAAGTCAAAGTCGGAGAGACCGTAAAGGTAGTCAAAGTATCCGGCGAAGGCGCGGTAAAGCGCAGAATAATGGATATGGGTATAACCAAAGGCGTTGAAATTTACGTTCGTAAAGTCGCGCCGCTCGGCGATCCGATAGAAGTAACCGTCCGCGGTTACGAACTTTCTATCCGTAAGGCCGACGGCGAAATGATAATAATAGAATAACAGGAGATAACCATGGACGAAAACAAAGAAACCATAAGCGTTACGGAAGAGAAAACTCAGATCCGTATAGCGCTTGCGGGAAACCCGAACAGTGGTAAAACGACGTTGTTCAACGGTCTTACCGGCTCCAACCAATTCGTCGGTAACTGGCCGGGTGTTACCGTAGAAAAGAAAGAAGGAAAACTCAAAAAACGCGACGGAGTGATCATAACCGACCTTCCGGGTATTTACTCGTTGTCGCCGTACACTCTGGAAGAAGTCGTCGCGAGAAACTACCTTATTCAGGAAAGACCCGACGCCATACTCAACATAGTAGACGCGACCAATTTAGAGAGAAACCTTTATCTCACGACTCAACTTACCGAACTCGGTATTCCCGTCGTCATCGCTCTCAACATGATGGACATCATCAAGAAGAACGGCGACAAGATAGACGTTTCGCAGTTATCCAAACAACTCGGTTGCAAGATAGTCGAAATATCGGCTCTTAAAGGCGACGGAATAATGGAAGCCGCGGAAGAAGCGATAAAGGCGGCAAAGAGCGCGAAGACCGTGCCTATGCACAATTTCTCCGGCGCGGTAGAACACGCGATAGCGCATATCGAAGAAGCGGTAGTACATAATCTCCCCGAAGAACAGCAAAGATGGTACGCCATAAAGGTGTTCGAGAGAGATCAGAAAGTAGTAGAACAACTCGATATATCGGCGGAAAATCTCGCCCATATAGAAAAAGATATACAGGCTGCGGAAAAGGAACTCGACGACGACGCGGAAAGTATCATAACCAACGAAAGATACGTCTATATCGCGGAGATACTCAAAAGTTCGTATAAGAAAAAGGAC
>CAMNIW010000115.1 GCA_946540675.1 uncultured Clostridia bacterium
GTATCGTAGTTTTCGCGCACTTTCTTGTTCGTGTGCAATACTTCCACGGGACGGCGAATAGCGATCGGCTTGTCGCCTTTTTCGATCGCCCAGTCGATCATTTTGAAATACTCTTCCGCGTACACGGGCGCGAGATAGGTAAGGTTGGGGATACTCGTCAGCATGGGAATATCGTATATCCCGAGGTGCGTCACGTCGCTCATGCCGTACACCGACGCCAAAGCGGTAATAATGGTGACCGCGCTGTTATTGACGCAAATATCCTGCAAGATCTGGTCGTACGTCCTTTGAATAAAGGTGGAATACCCCCCCCAAAGCGGTCTTGCGCCGTTTTTCGCCAATCCGCTGCACATCGCCGCGGCGTGTTCTTCCGCTATACCGACGTCGATGAATTTCCCGTTCATGCTCTCTCTGTCCGCGGCGTTTACGCCGAATACAGACGGCGTGGCGGCATTCACGACGACGAATTTGTCGTTTGTTTTCGCCTTTTCCATAATATACGCTCTCGTCAGATCTTCGTACGTCTCGCCGTAATCAAAATACGCCCGTTCGCCCGTTTCTTTGTTGAACGGTCCGCCGGCGTGCCACTCTTCTCTGTTCTTTTCGGCAAACGGCAAGCCCTTCCCTTTGATCGTGTGGATATGTACGACGACGGGATACGGCGCGTCTTTCACCTTTTCAAACGCTTCCACAAGCTTCAATACGTCGTTCCCTTCGTCTACGTATAAATAGTCAAGCCCGAACGCCTTGAAAAGGTTGTTCTTCCCTTCCCCTTTCGTTTCGCGCAGTTCTTTCAGATTTTTGTAGATTCCGCCGTGGTTTTCGGCAATGGATTGATCGTTGTCGTTCAAAACGAGTATAAAATTCGTCCCCATTTCGCCGACAAAATCCAACCCCTCGAGCGCTTCGCCACCCGACAGGCTGCCGTCGCCGAGAACGGCTATGACGTTCTCTTTCCCCTTTCTCAAATCTCTCGCCTTGGCAAGCCCCGCCGCAAGCGAAACGGACGTGGACGTGTGCCCGATCTCAAAAAAATCGTGCGCGCTCTCCTTCGGGTTCGTGTACCCCGATACGTCGTCATAATGCTTCGGATCGTAAAACGCTTCCGCTCTCCCCGTCAACATCTTGTGTACGTACGATTGGTGCGATACGTCGAAAACGATCTTGTCCGTCGGAGAAGAAAAAACGTAATGAAGCGCCACCGTCGCTTCCACCATGCCGAGATTCGGTCCGATGTGTCCGCCGTGCGCGGAAATCTTTTCAATGAGTATTTCCCTCGCTTCGTCCGCTATGCGCGGCAATTCCTTCTTGTCGTACTTCTTTAGGTCTTCCGGAGATTTGATTTTGTTCAGGTATTTCATTCTCGTCTCAAAATAATGTCGTTTGGATTTGACAAAGCGAATCTGTCGGCAACATTATCAAAATTACATTTTTTAGGGTGCGAAATAATCAATTCTTCCGCACCCCTTTATTTAGCATAACATATTTTTCGATTTTGTCATAGCTATTTTTAATAATTTATTACCGATCAACTCACACTGCTTCCGTTGATTTCTTTGGGAATGACCAATATTTCTTGTTCCTTTCCCTTCTTCGTAAGGTCTAAGATAACCGTTTCTTCTCCATATCCATATTCATAATAATAATCTATACAGCGAAAAAACTCCGTTTCGTAAATCTTTTTTTCTTCTTTTTGAACTTTTGTCAAACATCCGCTCAATCCGACCGGAATGAGCGTAAACAATAAAATGACTACAATAAGTAGTGCCGCATTCTTTTTCATATGAATTTCCCCCGATCGTATTGTATACAATTACATTGTAGCATACTTTTGCGCCCTACGGGCGATTCTTTCTTTTTTTCTTTTTTTTATAAAAATCTATTGACAAACGGATTTTTATGGGATATTATATGAGTAATCATTCATATGAGTGAACGCTCATATATTAAAAGAGGTGGAAGATGGCGCACGATCACACGAAAGTTTTGCACGAAGTGCTTGACGGAATGCCGACCGGGGAGCGGTTGAAGGAGTTATCGGACTTATTCAAGTTATTCGGCGACGCGACGCGGATCAAGATACTGTATTCGTTATTTGAATCGGAGTTATGCGTATGTGCGATCAGCGAGTTACTCGGCATGACGCAATCGGCGATCTCGCACCAATTAAAGATCTTGAAGGACGGAAATCTCATCTCGAACAGGCGGGAAGGAAAGACGATTTATTATTTTCTTGCGGACGATCACGTACGGACGATCATCGGGCAGGGATACGAACATATAACGGAAGGAGAACAGAAAAAATGAAAAAGACGTTTGTTTTAGAAGACCTATGCTGTGCGCACTGCGCGACCAAGATGGAAGAAGGCATTAAAAAAATCGATGGTATTACGGACGCGAGCGTTAATTTTATCATGCAAAAGCTGACGGTAGAGGCGGCGGACGAAGAATTTGACGCTATTATGAAAAAGGTCGTCAAGATTTGCAAAAAGATCGAGCCGGACTGCACGATCGTACTGTAATAATTTACCGAAAAACAAGTTTTAAGACTTAACGTATTTACGCTGTTTGGGTTTCCGTAAGCGAGGATAACTATGACCAAAAAGCAAAAAAAGATACTTATTCGCATTATCGTTGCGACGCTTGTCGGCGTGGCGAGTTATATAACGTACCGACTTACGGAGTTGCCTATTTGGGCGGAGATACTGCTTTTTGTTGCGCCCTATCTTGTCGTCGGGTACGACGTTATTCTTTCCGCAGGCAAGAACATCATTCACGGGCAGATTTTCAACGAAAAGTTTTTGATGGTGGTTGCGACGGTGGGAGCGTTCGTCATACGGGAGTACCCCGAAGCGATGGCGGTCATGATCCTTTACCAAGCGGGCGAACTGTTCCAGAGCATTGCCGTCGGCAAGAGTCGGAAGTCCATTTCTTCTCTTATGGATATGCGGCCCGATTCAGCCACCGTTTTGCGGAACGGCGAAGAGATCGTTCTGTCTCCCGAAGAAGTGGAACGGGGCGAATTGCTTCTCGTCCGACCGGGTGAAAAGATACCGCTTGACGGCGTGATCGTCGAGGGAGAAACGACGGTCAACCAAGCGGCGCTCACGGGGGAAAGTCTTCCCGTTGACAAAGCGCCGGGCGAAAACGTTTTGAGTGGCAGTATCAACATCGGCGGTTTGATCAAAGTCCGCGCGGAAAGCGTTTACACCGAAAGCACCGTTTCCAAAATTCTCGCTCTTGTGGAAAACTCCACCGAGAAAAAGGCAAAGGCGGAGAATTTCATCACAAAATTTGCCAAGTACTACACGCCTGCGGTCGTTTTCGCCGCCGTATTACTTGCCGTTATTCCTTCTCTTATCGACAAGCAGTGGTCGCAGTGGATCTACCGCGCGCTTATGTTTCTCGTCGTGTCTTGTCCGTGCGCACTCGTCATCAGCGTTCCCCTTTCCTTTTTCGGCGGGATCGGCGGAGCGAGCAAAAAGGGCGTGCTTGTAAAGGGCGCGAACTATATCGAAATGCTCGCCAAAACGTCTACCGTTATTCTTGACAAGACGGGCACGGTCACCAAAGGAAATTTCGCCGTCAGCGGCGTATATCCCGAAAACGGCGTAACGGAAGAAACCTTATTATATAAAGCGGTTTTGTGCGAAAAGCACTCTTCTCACCCCATTGCCAAATCCGTCTTGTCCTACTATAACAAACCCGTTCCCGAGGACGACGCAAGCGTTCAAGAACGCGCCGGGTACGGCATAGAGCGAAAAGAAAAGGAAAGCATTCTTCTCGCCGGCAACGCACTTTTATTGCAAGAACACGGGATATCCGTTCCCTCTTCAAGCGTCGGTACGACGGTCTACGTTGCGGAAAACGGCGTGTATTTGGGGAAAATCGTCATTTCGGACGAAATCAAACCCGACTCCGCCGCCGCCGTGCGCGAATTGAAAGAGCTGGGCGTAAAACGCGTCGTTATGCTCACGGGCGACAGTGAAAAAACGGCGAGTTCCGTCGCCGAAGGCGTGGGGATAGACGAAGTGAAAGCCGGACTGCTCCCCGATCAAAAAGTCCTCGAAACGGAAAAAATACTCGCTACGGGCGGTACAACACTCTTCGTCGGAGACGGTATCAACGACGCCCCGGTACTTACCCGCGCCGACGTCGGGGTGGCGATGGGCGGTATCGGCAGCGACGCGGCGGTGGAGGCGGCGGATGTCGTCCTTATGAACGACAACCTTTCAAGCCTTTGCGAAGGGATAAAAATTTCAAGAAAAACCATGCGCATCGTTCGTGAAAACGTCGTTTTTGCTTTGGGCGTAAAACTCGTCCTTCTCGTATTGAGCGCGGTCGGGATCGCAAATATGTGGCTCGCCGTATTCGGAGACGTGGGCGTCGCCGTCCTCGCCATTCTGAACGCAATGCGCGCGTTGCGCTTTTCAAAAAAATAATTTAAGTAAAATTTAGCTACGGCTTTTACAATATACGTATCAAACCCGTCAAAGGAGAACCTTTTATGAAAATTTTACTCGCCGAAGACGAAAGAGACCTTTCCGCCGCGATCGTACGCGTGCTGAAATTCAACAAGTTCGACGTGGACGCCGTGTACGACGGCGAAGAAGCGCTCGACTACCTTTCGTATTCCGAATACGACGGCGTGATACTCGACGTCATGATGCCGAAAAAAGACGGCTTCGCCGTC
>CAMNIW010000116.1 GCA_946540675.1 uncultured Clostridia bacterium
TTTTTTGTATTCTTCGTCGAGCGGCTCGTTGATTATCTTTATAAAACTTTCCCGCATTACTCCCGAAAGGGCGAGATAGTCGGGCGAGTAAAACGACCGTAAACGACTTTTATCGACAAATTTTTTGAGAATATTAAAAGCCGCCTTTTTAAGTATATACTTTATCCCGCGTCGGGGTTTGAGTCCGGCGGCTCCGGTGAAAATTATTTTGTTTATCCGCGCGTCTTTGTTGGCGAGTTTTACCGCTACACGCGCGCCGAACGAATGCGCGAGAACGTTTACCTTTTTTACGCCGAGTTCGTCTATGACCCGACCCATCTCCGCAACGTAATCGTCCAGCGAATACGGGGTTTTCATCCCGACGCTCTTGCCGAATCCCGTCATATCGACCGCGACGACGCGCATATACCGCGAAAAGACGTTTATCTGGTAAGAAAAACTCTCCTTGTCGGAGAGATAGCCGTGAAGCATCAAAAGAGTATCTCCGCGCCCTACGTCTTCGGCGCAAAGTCCGGCAATGATCCTTTCTATAACGATTTCTCCATAATTACGGCGTCTTCTCCGTCCGCGTAATATCTTGCCCTTTGCGCGATTTCGACAAACCCGAGTTTATTATAACACTCCTTTGCGGGAAAGTTGGACTTTCTCACTTCGAGAAGAATTCTCGTTATGCCGAGATCCGCGACCGCCGAAAACAACGACCTTATAAGGCTTTCCGCTATTCCCCTGCGGCGATAGGCTTCCTTTACCGCGACGAGAAGAATATCGGCCGTTTCGAATACGTACGACGCGCCGACGTAGCCGACCACCCGTCCGTCTTCTTCGTACACAAAGCCCGTAAACCCGTGCTGCGAAAAGGATGAAAGGAGCATATTTTCGCTCCACGCGTCCGAAAAGCATTCGGCTTCTATCTCCGCGATAGCCGCAAGGTCTTTTTTCTCCCAACGCCGTATCACAGTTCTTCTTCCGCCTGGCTTTTCTTTACGTAAAGGGGTACCACCGTTTCGCGGTCGTACGTCGCATTATGAAGATTGCCTTCCACCGCTTTCTTAAAGCCGTCCGCGACGTCCGCCGTAACGCACGCAAAAGCCGTTTGCGGCGCGTCGCTTACGAGTAAATACCCGTCCGCAAGGCTCTTTACTTCTTCTTCGCCTATAAACTTCGGCGGCAAGACGATAGTTCCGTCTTCGCCGTAGCCGCAGGCGTAATAATTGCCGTGACGGGCGTCGATAAGCGCGAGACGTTTTTTGCCGTTCCCTATATTGTACGCGAGAGAGTCGAAAGTTGTGACAGGCAAAACCTTTTTGCCGAGCGCGTACGCAAAGGCTTTTACGGTGGATACACCTATCCTTATACCCGTAAAAGAACCCGCGCCGACCGAACAGGCGAAAACGTCCATATCTTCTATGCGAGCGCCCGCTTCTTCAAGGCACTTTTCTATTTCGTCCATAAGGACTACCGAGTGGCTGAGCCTGCAATCGGGCGTAAAACGCATAGCGTTCTTTTCTCCACCGACTATTACAGTGAGCCACGTTCCGCTTGTATCTATCGCAAGATAATTCATAGTGTCGTCGATCCTAACGTTATTTTTCTTCCGTTTTCCGATATCTTTTCTATCTTTACCGTTTTGACGTTTTTCGGCAATACGTCAGCGATATTTTCCGCCCACTCTATGACGCACACTCCGTCGCCGTAAAAATAGTCGCAAAGCCCCAACGCTTCCGCGTCTTCGCCCGAAGTAAGACGGTAACAGTCGTAATGATAGAGTTTTCCGTAATAATCGTTCATATAGGCGTAAGTGGGGCTGGTGATCTCGTCTTTTATGCCGAGCCCTTTTGCTATACCCTTGGCAAACACGGTCTTGCCCGCGCCCATCTCGCCCTTTAACAAGACGACGTCGCCTTTGTTGAGAGTTTTTGCGTATTCTTCCGCGACCTTTATGGTCTGTTCGGCGTTTTCGGTCGTTATTTCCATATCTTCTACCCGCTATATTATATTATAAACCGCACGTTTTGGCAATTAAAAAAACGCCCGAAGGCGTTTTTATCCGCAAGTCCGTCATCTCGAGCTGTTGCGATCTTTGTCGCGGATATTGTCCAGAGCGATGACGAGAGCGACGTAAAACGGGATATCTTCGTCGTCCTTTATATCGAGCGTGAAAGAATCCCGCCACAAGTCGAAATTTCTCGTCGTCGTACCGATGAGTTCGCCGTTTTTGTATATCTCGCGCACCCATACCGCGCTGTGCTGTACGACAACGTTATCCGTGTAGTCGACGATCTTAAAACCGAGCAACCCGTCGTTGGTGACTTTGCCGACTTTTTGTCCGTCGGAGTCCAGAATATACGCCTTGTTGAAAAGGAAATTGAACCACTTGTTGCGCACCTTATAAAGCACGTTTCCGTCCATATCCTTTATTATCTTCTTTTTGGTCGGACTGAACCACTTGCCCTTTACCCTGTAAACGTCTTCGCCCGCTTCGTTTTTTACGGTGGATCCGGCGCCTAAGGACATAATCTTGTTCTTGATAAACAGCTTCATCATATCACCCCGTTATGCTTTTTATTATAACGACCGCGGCAACCGCGATCATAGCCAATACGGAAAGAACCCTTATCGCCCCGTACGCCCTGTTGCGCTTTTTGGCTTTTTTATCGACCGTGTATAAATTTTCGGATATTTGCGTTTCGCACGAAGATTCGGTTATCTCCGCCGCTTGCTTGTCTATCATATAGCGGTTGAATTTTACCGTCGCGACGGAATCTTCGTTTATATCCGCCGAAAAAGCGAAATTTATGACTCTCGCGTCTTTATTCGGGACAAAGTCGAATAGCCCGAAGGCGCTTATTATCCAGTAAAAAAGAGTCCTTAAAAACCATTTGGCAAACGGCAACTGCGCTTCAAAAGGGTTTTTTACGACGACTTCGGCCTTTCCCGAAACTTCGGCTTGACACTCCGAAACGCCGCTTTTATCTCTCTTTACCGCCGCTTCTTCTCCGCCTATAAACACGCGGGAATTCAATGGTAAATTGTTTATAAACCGAACGGTGAATTTACTCATTTTGACGCCACCCCCACGAGCAATATTATAAACAGTATCGCGGAAACGCCGATAAGGACGGACGAGAAAATTATCCTGCCCTTGCTCCTTTTGGGTTCGCCCATCGCGAGAAATATCACCGACACCGCCGAAAATAAAAGCGATATGCCTGCCGAAACGGGAGCAACGGTCGTTATCGCGACGTTTATAAACGAATTTAACCCGTCGAAACTTACCGACGAAAACAAATTCGGATAATAAATAAGTATGATAAACAGCGTAAACAACGTCGCTAATATCAAAAACAGGTACCAAAAGAAAATAAGGATCGCGGATATAATGCCCGACAGGACGATAGCGAGCGTAAACACCGCCGCGCCTATCGCAATATTGGAAAATATCGTCCCCGTATGCGAAAAAAACTGCTTTTTTAACAACTTGTCAGTCATATAAAAATACGCCGAGCGTCCCCCTTTTTTCGATAATAACATAGTTATACGCAAAAATCAACGCTTTTATTGAATTTTATCGATAATTTGCGTTCGGAAAAGGTTATGCGGTCGCTTTAAGGGGAAAACATCGTTAAAACTCATTTTCAAAAATCAAACGAAAAACAAAATTTATCAAAATGATGCGGTCAAACCGTACGATTTTTATTGACAAAACGTTAAAAATCATATAGAATAGATTAGCAATTTGCAATTGACATAAATTATTCAGGTCGTGACACGGAAGCGTATCGAAGTGGTCATAACGGGCTTGATTGGAAATCAAGTAGCCTTCACGGGCTCAGGGGTTCAAATCCCCTCGCTTCCGCCATAACAAATAAGGAACACGAAAACGTGTTCCTTATTTGTTATAAAAAGTAAAAAAGGGGATTTGAACGGGTGGGCAGTCGCAAATTAAACGAAATTTCGGTTTGCGCGGACAATTTGCGACCAAACAGCCGATGAAACGGCTGTTTGCCACACATTTAGGGAATATAGCCGCAAGGCGGCGTAGCGAACGAACGTGAGCCAAACTATATAATAATCGTTTTCGTCTATGCGTAGCATAAAACCGCTTGCGGTTTTACGAAAACAACTGATAGCAAGATTTATCTTGCGGAGCAAATCCCCTCGCTTCCGCCAGAACAAAAGAAGGAACGTTTTTTGCGTTCCTTCTTTTGTTTTACGTAAAAATTATTCCGTCTTGTCATGCGGCGAAGAGTCTTCCGTTTCGACTTTTTCGCCGTCGGCGGTTTCAGCCGCTTTTCTCGCCTTGCGGTTTTCAAGTATATCGTCCAGACTCGACATAAACGCCGATATCAACACTATAACGCCGCCTATTATAAGATTTGCGGTGAGTTCGTCCGTCCCGATGGTCATGAGGGCCTTCCCCATGCGCTCCTTGTTGCAGCCGCAGTACCAGTCGATGTCCCGGTCCTCGAGCGTCCTGGGATAATACTCTTCGGGCATGCCTTCAAAGATGACGTCCTTTAAGACTTCCAGGTATTCCGCGGAATCCGTCGCAAGTTCCGGCGCCTTCTCCCTCGCTTCCTCGATGCAGGAGGTGATGGGAGGCACCCTTCCGAGAAGATCTTCCAGCGCGTCGATGGCGCCGTCCACCGCGTCCGGCA
>CAMNIW010000117.1 GCA_946540675.1 uncultured Clostridia bacterium
AAGCGAACGGTCGGCAAAAGTCGTCGTTTCGGATGATTTTTGCCGAGCGTGAGCGCAGGCGTACTTGCCGTACTTCAAGCGAACGGTCGGCAAAAGTCGTCGTTTCGGATGATTTTTGCCGAGCGTGAGCGAAGACGTACTTGCCGTACTTCAAGCGAACGGTCGGTGAAAAGGGCTGAAACGCCGCCTTTCTCGGAAACTATTGATGAGATATGTTACACTTATCTTTCCTTTATACGCGCCGAAAGGGAAAGACTAAAATCTCTCCCTTTCGTCCCGTTTTATACCGTTTTTATCTTATAATCCGAGATGTTTATTGACGAGCGCCTGTATGCCGTCTTTTCCGAGTTCGGCGATGACTTCGTTTATCGCGTTCAATATCGCGGTTTCGTTTTTGTTGACCGCTATCGCGTAGACGTCCACCGCCGCTTCGTCCTGCTCGCCTTCGCCGCCCTTGTAGTAAAGGGGCGCGCAAGCGAGATTGCTCTTGCCCTTTATAAGTTCCTTGGCGGGAAGTTCGTCGATGATGAGAACGTCGCTGTTAAGTCCTATATCCGCGACCGCCGAAGCGAGCGACGTAAAGCCCGTCTTCTTGGCACCCGTATCGTATATCGTGCCGCCTTCCGCTATCTCGTCGCCAAGGAAGAGATCGGCGGTGGTGCCGTTCTGGACGGCGATAGTCTTGCCGGCGAGATTGTCCCAGTAAACGCCGTCGACGCTGCCGTCAACGTTCATTTTGCCGACGTAAGAACTCTCCTGCGCTACGGGATAGATAACGTAAAGAGCCGCCGTGTAGTATTCGGTCGAGAAGTTGACTTTTTGCTTTCTCGCTTCGGTGACCGAAATGCCCGCCGAGCCGACTTTGGTGAGTTTGCCCGCCGATACGGCGTCTATTATCGTATCGAACGCGACGTTTTCAAACTGTACCTTTTTGCCGAGTTTCTCCCCGACTTTGTTCATTATGTCTACGTCGACGCCGACTATCTTGCCGTCTTTTTCATATTCAAAAGGGGCGAAACCCGCTTCGGTATAGACGACGAGTATGTCGTCCGCTTTCTGACAGGACGTTACCGCCGCCACCGCGCCGAACGCGAGAAGCCCCGCTACCATTGCCGCTAAAAACTTTTTCATGATCATAATCTCCTTTCGTCAAATTGTGAGATTATAATACAACTTGCCTTTTTATTTGTCAAACATTTTTGCATAAATATTCAAAAATTTTTTATAATTTTTTATTTTTATGCATTTATACCGTTTTTATGCAATAATTTATGCATATTTTATTCAATCGAACGTTTATATACTTCGGATTTCGGGATTCCGCGCTCTTTGGCGACCCTTTTTACCGCGTCCATCTTAGACATTCCGCTTTCGATATACGCCTTTATATGGTCTTCTATCGAAAGGGAATTGAGCGGATTTTGTTCCGCCTTTCCGCCTTCGACTACTATGACGTACTCGCCGCGCGGAGTTTCTTCCGATACGCCCCGACCGAGAGTAAATCTCTCCGCGCCTTCGTGTATCTTGGTTATCTCCTTTACCGCGACCGCCTGTCTGTCGCCTAAAACCGAGTACAGGACGGCGACCGTCCGCTTCAAGTCGTGCGGAGCCGAATAAAAAACGAGCGTGGACGGAATATTTTTATACGGCGAAAGAAGTTCTTCCGCGTCCTTTTTCTTTTCGGGCAAAAAGCCTATAAAGGTAAACCGCGACGCGTCCATACCCGAAAGTATGAGCGCGGGTACGAACGCGGTCGCTCCCGGTATCACGGTAAACTCAAAGCCGCTCTCTATCAAGAGTTTTGCGAGAACGTTGCCCGGGTCGGATATTACGGGCGTGCCGGCGTCGGTTATCACGGCGACCGATTTTCCCGAAGAGAGTTCCTGTAAAATTTTCTCTCCCGACGATCTTTCGTTGAATTTGTGATAGGAAACGAGCGGTTTCTTTATATTATAATGATTTAAGAGTTTAAGCGACGTTCGGGTGTCTTCGCACGCGATGACGTCGACTAAGTTTAACGTTTCTATCGCCCTTATCGACATATCGCCGAGATTTCCTATCGGCGTGGATACAAAATACAGCATATCAATTACCTATATCGGATAAAATTTTAAGTTGCGGTTTTACGCCTTTTACGCCTTCGACCATAAAAAGATACGGGGCTTTGTCCGCCCCCTTGATAAATTGCAACCTTACGGGTTCAAGACCGTTTTCGCGCATAAGACACAATACGTCGGTCAGTCGCTCGGTGCGCTGGCACATACAAAAACGACCTTTCGGCGCGAGTTTTTTAGCCGCCGTATCTATTATCTCTTCCAAAGTAACGGTTATCTCGTGTCGCGCTATCGCTACGCTGTCGGTCGCGTTCACTTCGCCGCCGCCGGACTTCTTGTACGGCGGATTGCAAAGGATAAGAGTGTACTTTCCGTTATACTCCTTAGGTATTTGTTGAATGGGGATATTATACGAAAAAACCGTCTTAATGCCGTTATACTCTATACTTCTACCGCACATATCGGCAAGCGCGGACTGTATCTCGTACTCGTCCACGCGCGATACGCCGCGGTGAAGGGCGTAAAAATGAAGCCCGACTATCCCCGACCCCGAACAAAAATCGGCTACGACGTCGCCTTTTTTGTACGACGCGAATTTCGACAGCAAAACCGCGTCGCTCGAAAAACGGTAAAGCGACTTGCTTTGTATAATTTTAAGCCCGTCGATAAGCAAATCTTCGAGCGTTTCGTCTTCTTTGATAATTGCCATAATTAAAAAATAAAAGCCCGCCGAAAAGGCGGGCTTTAAGTCGGATTACTCTTCTTCGGGAGCGCCTACGGGGCAAACTTCCGCGCAAGCACCGCAAGAAATACAAGTATCGGGATCGATATTGTACTGAGTGTCGCCCTGAGTGATCGCCGCTACGGGGCAGCCCTCGGCGCAAGCGCCGCAAGAAATACAAGCATCGGTAATTTTATAAGCCATTGTTTCCTACCTCCATATTTAACCTGAAAACATTATAACATACATTTCGGTTTTTGTATACGGTTTTGAAAAACTTTTCGGGCAAAAATTTTCGCGTATATACGGCGGCGGTTTCCTTTTAATCCGCCTTTCTTTTATCGGAAATCGTTTTTAACCTTTTTTGTATAAACACTTCGGGGTCTATTCCTTTACTTATTAGATGATTATATAATCTCTTTTTTGTAGGGTATAACTGTTCGTTATCATTAGCAAAATCAATGAACAAATTATCCAAATCCTTTACCGAAAATACCGGATTTCCACCCTTATTATAAAATAAATAATTTATATTTACCCCAAAATGGTTTAACCTTTCCCAATAAACTTTTATCTCATCATCCCAAAACTCATAACAATATTTACCGTTTTCATTATTCATTGATAATTCTATAACTAATGAATAAACTAATCTATTCAATCTCTTAAAAGTGTCGTACCAAGTAAAAGAATTGTCATCACTTGTTTCTTTTCCAAATACTATATAATCAAGAGTTGTATTGAATATTTCCGCTAAATATATTAGATTATCTATTTTAGGTAAAATTTCTCCTTTTTCATATCTCCTTATGCTCTTTTCATTTATATCAATATAATTTTCAGTCATCTTATCAACCAATTTTTCGATTGATAATTTATTATCTTTACGTAGTTGTTTTAATCTTTGCCCGATTTCTTTCTTAAACTTTTCATCAATACTTATCATAATATTCTCCTTTACGTATATTATATCAAAAGCGGACAAATTTGTCCACTTAAAAGACGTAGATGTATCTTATTTTTTTATCCGACAAATGAGATAATTTAGAAAAAAGGAGAATCAATAAGATGGCGACAAAAAAAGGCGCAGGCGGACGCCAACAAAACTATAATCCGCACACGGGTAGATATACAAAAACCGACTATTCAATTCTTGTCCCGCAACCGACTCGGAAAGAAAAAGCGCAAAAACGCGAAAAGTTGCGACGGGAAACACTCTACAATCGAGCTAAAAACAGTAAAGACCCTTATATTTTTGATTTATATCAAGAAATTGAACAAGCACTACCGGGAACTGTAATCGCTATAAATGTGGAAAAATTTGATCCGTTAATAAATAATACGAGAGAGTTTGACATAGTTACAAAAAAATGTATAATAGAAGTAAAGAGTGGTAAAAAATTTAAAAATGGTCTTAAGCAATTTTTATCTCAACAAAGATATGCAACTTTGAAAAAAAAGAATCATGTAGTTTTTGCTCCTAACATACCAACAATGAGTAAAATAACTTATGAGAAAAGCGGAATAAAAATCATTAAAGATTATAAATCTTTAATAAATACGATAAAGGAGTATGAAAAATGAGAGATTTTTATTTTTTTACAAACAAGAAGATAACGGCAAAAGACTGCTTCGAAAGCCTTAAAAAAGAAATAAAAAACGTGGAAATGAACGGCGATTCAGACATTTGGATAAATGCCAAATCCAGATCTTTCTTATGGCTTTGTAATGACGAACTGTCAGAATTTATTGTCGAAGATCTGCAAGAACTCCAAAATAAAATTCCCATTGAAAATCCTTATGTAAACGATTTTCAAACACATAGATCGATAGACGCAAAAAGAGTAATAAAAGTTTTAATGCAAATATATCCCGAACT
>CAMNIW010000118.1 GCA_946540675.1 uncultured Clostridia bacterium
GAGTGCACGCTCGAAGTAGCCTATGCGATAGGGGTCGCAAAACCCGTTTCGCTGTTCGTCAACACCAAGGGCACGGGCAAACTGAAAGACGAAGAGATCGCCGCGATAATAAGCAGGGAATTCGATCTCCGTCCGTATTCTATAATAAAAACTTTGGATCTGAGAAGACCTATCTACAAAGCGACTGCGGCTTACGGGCATTTCGGCAGACCCGAATTCCCGTGGGAAAGGCTTGACAGGGTAGAAGATCTCAAAAAATATATTAAATAAACAGATAAAGGAGAAAGAAAATGGTATACACTTGCGACGTGTGCGGCTGGACTTACGACGAAGAAGCGGGCGATCCCGACAACGGCATCGCTCCCGGAACTAAATTCGAAGATCTTCCGGAAGATTTCGTTTGCCCCCTTTGCGGAGTCGGCAAAGATCAATTCAGCGCTCAATAACCACAAAGACAAAAGCCGCCCGAACGGTTCCGTTCGGGCGGCTTTTCATATGATTTACTTGTGTACTTTTTCGACTCTTCCGCCGTTTAATCTCGATTCTTCGGCGGCTATGCCCATAAGGTGACTTTCGACGGACGCTTTAAGCGAAGTCCGCTCGTCGGCGACTCCCGATAGAATATCGTAAAGAGTGTTTATAAGCCCCGCGTCTCCGCCGCCGTGACCGTAGCCCTTTTCGAGAAGTCGGTCTATCGGTATGTCTTCTCTCGATTTACCGTATTTTCTTACGCTGATAAGGTTTTCGGCTTCGTCGAAGATTATCTCGCCCGTTGTGCCGTGGAAGACCATTCTCCTTCCGCCGCCGTCTACGAACGCCGTCATGGTAAGCGACGCTTTTACGCCGTTTTTGAAGGTCATAATCGTTATCTGATGGTCGACCACGTCGTTATCGCAGGCGAAGACGCATCTTCCGTAAGGCCCTTCGGTCATCGCCTTTAAGAGTTTTTCTTCGGTAACGGGAGCGTTTGCGACGACGTTGTACGGCCAACTGTCTTCGGGCTGACCCGATTCTTTCCATCTGTCTATGTAGTTTATTACCGCGCTGTATGCGCAGGTGTCTTTATATTTGCAGTCGACGCACCTTCTCGCCGCGCCTTCGGGAGCGTTTTCGGGTTTGAAGTAGGCGAGATCTCCGATAGAAGAAACGGTTTCGCACTCCGCTCCGACGTAGTATTGCAAAAGGTCGAGATCGTGACAGCATTTAGCGAGTATCATCGGCATCGCGACTTTGGTATTTCTCCAGTTGCCGCGGACGTAACTATGCGCCTGATGGGCGTAGCCGACCCTTTCGAGCGCGTCTATCAGGACGAGTCTGCCGATAACTCCGCTGTCTAAAAGTTCGCCGACTTTCATAAATGCCGGCGCGTAACGGAGAACGTGGCATACAAGCACTTTTCCGCCGTATTTTTTCTGTGCCGCGACGAGCCGATCGCATTCTTCTCTGCTCCCCGTAAGCGGCTTTTCGCAAAGCACGTCGTATCCTTTTTCCAGCGCTTTGAGAAGATGTCGGGCGTGTTCGGTGTCGAGAGTCGCTATTATCAGAAGGTCGGCTCTTTTTTCTTTGAAAAACTCGTTTTCGTCGGTAAAGCGCAAGTCTTTTCCGACGCCGAACTTCTCTCCGAACCTTTCAAGCCTTTCGGGCTTCTTGTCGCAAAGAGAAACTATGCGGAATTTGTCTTTCTTGTCGTTGATGATAGTTCCGTAGACGTCGCCGCCGCGCGCGCCCACGCCGAGTATGGCAACGGTATAAATTTCAGCCATAAAAAACCTCCGTGCGTTTTATAATCCGATTATAAATCAAAAAACGTGCGAAGGTCGTCTTGTTTAATGATAAGTTTATGTCAAATATTGATTTTTCTCGGCGGTGCGCCGAATTCGCGGTTGTACGCCCGATAAAACGTGTTTGCGCTGTCAAAGCCGCAGTCGAGCGCAATTTTAAGTATAGACTCTTCCGGTGCGGAAGCGATCATATTCTTTGCGCGCCTTACTCTCATCCTGCCTACGTATACGCTCCAATTTTCGGGAAGGAATTTGTGCAGGAGCCGCGAGATATGTTCCCGAGAGTAACCGAATATGTCGGATAAAGATTCGAGAGAAAGGTCTTTTTCGAGATTGTTTTCGGCGTACTTCAATATTTCGGACACTATCGCGTCGCTCTTTTTTACGTCTCGCACGGTGAACTGTCCGCCGTCTTCAAGAACTGCGGCGACCGTTTGCACCGCGCTTGCGAAAATAGCCTGACGGTAGTCGGGATCGCCGTTTTTTTCGCCGTAAAGCGACAGCATAAGAGAGAGCGCGTCAAATCGGTCAAAACGGAAAAACCTTTCGGGAACGAGATTTCCGAAAGCCGAAAACGCCCGTTCGAATATCGCGCTGTTTCCGAGCAGGAAGTAGACGGAAGAGTTTTTCGCAGGCATATATCCGTGCGCGCAAAACGAGTCGACAAAGCAGCCTTCGCCGCTTTTCAGTATGCGTTTTTCGCCGCTTATCGCGACTTCGGTCTGCCCCTTTTCCACAAACGCGAATTCCTTTGCGCCGTGGAAGTGCAGCGGCGTTTTTACAAACGGTCTTTTTTCAAAAAGGAAGTAGCCGCTTTCTTCCGCTTCGGTTTCATAGTACGACATACGTCAATTGTAATACCCGAATCGTCATTTGTCAACAATTGAGCAAAAAAAAGACCGACGCGTTAGTGCGTCGGCCGCGTATATCGGTGTTTTATGAGTCGATTTTTGTTCCTTTGATCCAGTCCGCACCCGTAGTTGCGGAGTCTGCTCCTTCTATCTTGGAAAGCGACGAGCAGTCAAGGAAGGCTTCTTTGCCTATCGTTATCGCTCCGCTTGCCGCAAACTTGACGCTTACAAGAGAAGTACAACCCTCGAAGGCGTTGTCGCCGAGATCGGTGACCGCGGTAAGAGTTATGCTCGGGTTTTCGCTTATAAAGGACGTCTTTCCGAGAGCGTTGCAGTGTTTGAAGGCTTCTTTGCCTATCGTCGTGACCGAGCCGAAATCTACCGTCGTGAGAGCCGAACAGTCGTCAAACGCGCCTTCGCCTACTTCGGCGGTCGTTGCGGGGAACTCGAAGGATTTGAGAGAAGAGCAGTTTTTGAAGGTGAACTGCCAGATCTTTTCCACGGTTTCGCCGCTTAACACTATGTTTTCTATAGTGGTGCATCCGTAAAACGCGTAGGGCTGAACGGCGAAAGAATAGGTGTCGAAAGTGTCGGTATATACGCCTTCGGTTCCTTCTTCCTTGTCGGTTTCAACCTTTTTGCCGTCGATTATTTCGTATTTGATGGTTTCGCTTCCGAGTTTCTTGTTGCTTCCCGTCACGGTAACTTTTTTAAGGGTGGACGGAACGTAGTAAGAAGTGCTCGCCGCGTTGTCGTTGTATACCTGAGCGCATGAAGTAAGACCGGTCGCTTCGCTCGTTCCGAAGATGTATCCGAAGCATTTTTTGTTGCTTACGAGATCGAGATATCCGAAGTCTTTGGCTCCGACGAAGGGAAGTTCGATCTCTTCGAGAGAAGAAAGACCGGAAAACGCGCTTTGACCGATTTCTTTGACCGCGCTCGTCACGACGAGTTTTTTGATATAGCCGAGATTTGCGAGAGCGTTGGTCGCGATTTTCGTAACGGGGAGATCCTTGTAGGTAGCGGGGACGGTAAACGTCCTTGCGGTCTCCGCCGTAAACTCCGTTTCGCCTTCTTTGAGAGTTTTGTTGAAGAGTTCGGCAAGTTTCTCGTAATCGTTCTTGTCCGCGAGAGTCTTCGCTTCCGCGGATATAGAGTATCCGGAGAGAGTATAACTCTCTTTGTCGGAGTTAAGAGTATATTCGAAATTTCTCGTCGAAGTTTCGCTCTTGCTTCCGCCGTTTTTGTTGTTATTGCCGCAGGCGGTAAGCCCCGTCGCTATAACGGCGGCGAGAGACAATGCTGTAATTATTCCGAAAAGTCTTTTCATTTATTTGCTCCTTGGCGCGCAAAAAAGCCAAAAAATATTTATAGAATAACATATCTCATCAATAGTTTTTTCGGGCGGCAATAAAGCGGTTAACGCATCGTAAACGCCCTTGCCGCACGTCGGGCGAACGGCCTGCGAAAAGGCTGAAAGACCGCCTTTTCGGAAATTATTGATAAGGTTTGCTACTTTATACTACAAAATTTTAACATTTATTATATATTTTGTCAATAATAAATCAAAGCAAATCGGACTTTTTGAAGAAAAATCAGATAACGACCCTGCCGCTTACGTACGACCCGAAGAAGTCGCCGTACCCGACCGAACGGATAAAATCGTCGGAGCGCGCTATCTTGCCGTCGTAAATCGCGCGGAATTTTTTAAGTCTTAAAACGG
Organism: uncultured Clostridia bacterium; assembly: GCA_946540675.1. GTDB lineage: Bacteria > Bacillota > Clostridia > Christensenellales > Borkfalkiaceae > UBA10281. The sequence goes on from CAMNIW010000118.1 coordinate 4,356, forward strand.
CTTTCTTTCTCCCGACCGATTTTTCGAATTCGGTAAACATAATAAGCGGCTTGTCGTAACAGATCGCTACGTATTCGAGTTCCCCCGAAAAGTCTTTCAGGTTTCTGTTCATCGCCGTGTTTTTCTCGCCGCCGATGACCGAAGGCAGGTCGAAAAACGACTTATAGCCCGCTTTTGCGGATAAAAGCATATTTTCCGCGATGTTCCCGTAACCGTTTTCCGCAAGGAAGAGATAGGTCGAATATTCGGCGAGTCCTTCGTCGAGCCAGGCGTCGCCGATCTGGTTTGTGCC
>CAMNIW010000119.1 GCA_946540675.1 uncultured Clostridia bacterium
TTATACCAAAATTGTCGCAATAAGTCAAATGTTTTTATTTTAACGAAAAGTTAAAGTCTTTTTATTAAATTTGACGATTACTTCGTTATAAGAGCAAGCATCTAAATCTTTCTCAACGAATATTGAAACGTCAACATTTTCAAGGTCAGTACAATCGTTGTTAAAAGCATTAAGCAATAAAATTTTATCTGCGTATTTTAAAAATTCTTTGCTTTTTAGGCGATAATTTCTATCTGATTCGTCGACAACGATTATCGCAACTTTTAGGCTCGCTGCCAAATCTTTCAGCATAACGATTATCTTTTCTCGAGACGTATTCGATAAAGAAATTAAAATATCGAAGTTATCTATAAAAATAGCGTCAATTGGCTTTTCTTTGTTGTAAACGGCAATTTTTTTGACAAAATCGTAAAAATCTCCCGCATAGTTACAAATTACCCGTCTATTATTAAAAACAGCGCTTAATTTTTCAACGGCTTTATGCGTATAAGTCTGCATAGCAAAAAACATATTCGTTTGATGGTCCTTACTTCTTTCAATCATAGAGCATAAAAAACAAGTTTTTCCTATTGCCGGTCGCCCGCCTATTACGACTAAATCGCCTTTATTTATCTTTAATACTTCATCTAATCTTTTAAAACCCGTATAAACAATATCCATAAGCATTCCTTTTTTTATTTTATTATACAGCGGTTTTTGTCCCAAAAACGGGATAACAATTCATGTTTTTTAACAAAATATAGCAATTAGACTCCGATAAGCAAGCCTATTCGAGCGACAATTCTGTAAAAATCGAATTATTTATATAAAACACTTAAAAACACAAAAAAAGAAGTCGTTTTCGCTCCTTTTCAGGAGTTCAACTGACTTCATAGTGGTGGACGTGAGGCGAGTCGAACGCCTGTGTTGCATAAGTCCAAGCCGGTTTTCTACATACTTAGTCTTCGTTTATCCCCTTGCGGCACACGCCCGAAGACGGGCTTTGCACCGCCGCGCATCGCTGCATTCTTATATAAATACGCGACGAGATACCTATATAAGTTCCCCATTTAAGATTATGCCGTGGCGGAGCGCAATGGGATCGCACCGTACGACATCGCCGAACTTAAGCGGCGAGCGCTACTCTGTTGTTGTTAGCGTTTGTTTTTTTCGACGTTTTTACGTAGCCGTCACTACGGTATGCTTTTACCGTCCGAGCCTCATCCAGTCGAATCCGGAACACGCCCGTATATTTCGGTTTTAATTGTAATTTTTCAGTTCGCGGGTGGCTTCTCTCGCGAGATCCCGCTCCTTTATCGCCTGTTTTTTGTCGTAAAGGTTCTTGCCCTTGCAAAGCCCTATCTCTATCTTTATAAGCGCGTCTTTGAAATACATCTTAAGCGGAACGAGCGTATAGCCCTTTTCCTGTACTTTGCCGATCAGCCGCCTTATCTCGGATTTGTGCATCAGAAGTCTGCGATCCCTGCGGCTGTCTTTTACGTTGAAACTGCCCGCCTTGTCGTAAACCGCAATATGCATACCCTTTATGAACAGTTCGGCGTTCCATACCGAACAATACGCGTCTTTTAAGCTCACGTTGCCGCGACGCACCGATTTCACTTCGCCGCCGTCCAAAGATACGCCCGCCTCGAACCTGTCTTCGATAAAATATTCAAATTTCGCTTCTCTGTTTTCCGCTATCGTCTTCATTTTATCTCCAAAGTCCGTCTCGACAAACCGAGTGCGAACAGGTCGGACTCGGCTAAGGGCAAAAAACGGGGTTGCCACGCTTTGCGACAACCCCTTTTCTCCGTATTTATCAGATGCGGAATACCGCGATACTGAAAACTATCATGAACACCGCCATCAAAGTGACCGTGATCACGGTAAGTTTGCGAAGTTTGCTTTCGAGCGTCTTGCCCTTGTTCTTTCCGTAGAAAGTTTCCTGCTGTCCGCCGATAGCGGAAATACCGCTCGAATTGCTCTGTTGAAGCATAACGACTATTATAAGGAATATCGCGCAAAGAGTCGCCAAAATAAGGCACGGAATACATATCGCTTCTTGCAATACCCAATTGTCCAACAAATTATAAAACATAACTTATTCTCCGATTTGTAAAATCAAGTGTAATTACTATACCACAATATTTTCTAAATTGCAAGCGTTTTTTGAGATATTATTCGATTATAAGCGATTTTCCGCTCATCTCCGCGGGGACTTCTTCGCCCATAAGTTGCAAAAGCGTGGGGGCAAGGTCGGCAAGTATGCCGTCTTTGCGGAGTTCGGCGTTTTTGTACTCTTCGCTCATAACGATGACGGGCACCCTGTTGGTGGTGTGCGCCGTGAACGGCGAGCCGTCTTCCGCTATCATCATATCGGCATTGCCGTGGTCGGCGGTGATTAGGCACGCGCCGCGTTTCTTTAATACCGCGTCGGAGATCTTCGCTATGCACTCTTCGACCGTCTTTACCGCTTTTACCGCGGCGTCAAGCACGCCCGTATGCCCTACCATATCGCAGTTGGCGTAGTTGAGAATTATCACGTCGAATTTGTCCGACGCTATCTCTTCGAGCACTTTGTCGGTGACGAGATAAGCGCTCATTTCGGGCTGCATATCGTAAGTCGCGACCTTTGGCGACGGGATAAGATCTCTGTACTCGTTTTTCTCGGGCGCTTCCACTCCGCCGTTGAAAAAGAAAGTTACGTGCGCGTATTTTTCGGTTTCGGCTATGCGGAGTTGAGTGTATCCCTTGTCCGAAAGATACTTGCCGAGAGTGTTGTTGAGTTCCTGCTTCTTAAACGCTATCGAAACGTGTCGGAAAGTTTCGTCATACTTGGTAAACCCGACGTAGGTAAGTCCGAGATAACCCGTCTTTCTCTCAAATCCCGAAAAGTCGGGTTCGGTGAACGCTCTCGTAAGTTCTCTCGCCCTGTCCGGACGGAAATTGAAGAATATGACCGAATCGCCTTTCTCCACAAGTCCGACGGGCTTGCCGTCTTCGCATATCACGGCGGGAAGAACGAACTCGTCCGTCACTCCGTTTTCGTAACTGCTCTCTATCGCTTCTTTTGCGCTAGTCGCCTTTACGCCTTCTCCGACGGTCAACGCGTCGTAAGCCTTTACCACTCTTTCCCAGCGGTTATCCCTGTCCATCGCGTAATATCTTCCGCTTACGGTGGCGATCTTTCCCACGCCGACTTTTTTGAGTTCGGCTTCGAGTTCGGCTATAAAGTCGACGCCGCTGGTCGGGGGAACGTCCCTTCCGTCCATAAAACAGTGAACGAAGACGTCTTTAAGTCCCCTTTTCTTCGCCATCTCGACAAGGGCGAAAAGGTGGGTTATGTGGCTGTGTACGCCGCCTGACGACAAAAGTCCGAAAAGATGGAGTTTTTTGCCGTTTTTCTTTGCCGCGTCCATAGCCTTTACGAGTTCTTCGTTCTCGAAAAAGTCGCCGTCCTGTATCGCCTTGGTTATACGAGTCAGATCCTGATAGACTATCCTGCCCGCGCCCATATTGAGATGTCCGACTTCGCTGTTGCCCATCTGCCCGTCGGGAAGACCGACGGACAAACCGCTCGCGCCGAGAGTAGCCGAAGGATATTTTTTCATAAGCCCTTCGATAACCCCTGCGCTGGCTATCTTTATGGCGTTGCCTTTGCTTTCTTCTCTCAAAGCGTAGCCGTCCATTATAAATAGACACACCGGTCTGTTTTTCATATTTTATACTCCTTTTGAATTTCGGCGGCGGAAAGTCCGCCGCCGAAAGTAAATAATTTTATTTGTCGTAGTTGACGATAAACGCGAAATCGTCGGGTTTAAGCGAAGCGCCGCCGATAAGTCCGCCGTCTATCTCTTCTTCCTTCATAAGTTCCTTGCAGTTCTTTACGTTCATCGAGCCGCCGTACTGTATTCTCGTCTTCTCCGCGATCGACTTGTGGAATTTTTTGGCGAGAAGGTGTCTTATATAGCCGATGGTCGTGTTGGCGTCGGTAGCCGTGGCGGTCTTGCCCGTGCCGATCGCCCAAACGGGTTCGTAAGCGATGACTATCTTGTCGAAGTCCTTGGACTTGAAACCTTTAAGACCTTCGACGATCTGCCTTTCGAGAACTTTTTCGGTAAGTCCGTTTTCTCTCTCTTCTTCGGTCTCGCCTACGCATACGATAGGTCTTATCTTAGCCGCGAGAGCCGCCTGCGTTCTCTTGTTTACCGTTTCGTCGGTCTCGCCGAAATACTGTCTTCTCTCGCTGTGACCGATTATTACGTAATCGCATTTGAGTTCTTTGAGCATTGCCGCCGAAACTTCGCCCGTGAACGCGCCGCTCTCCGCCCAGTGAACGTTTTCGGCGCCTATCTTTATATTGGTGCCCTTTGCCGCGCGCTTTGCGGTCTGTATGTCGGTATACGGTACGCAAAGCACCACTTCGGCGTTCGCGTCCTTTACCTTGGGCGCGAGTTCGGTTATCATAGCCTTGGTCTCCGCCATGGTCTTATTCATTTTCCAGTTGCCTGCGATTATAGGTGTTCTCATAAGTATCTCCCTTTCAGTTTTTTTCGTTAAGACATTCGATGCCGGGAAGTTTTTTACCTTCGAAGAGTTCGAGTGACGCTCCGCCGCCCGTCGAGATGTGCGTCATTTTGT
>CAMNIW010000120.1 GCA_946540675.1 uncultured Clostridia bacterium
GGCGGGGATATCGTGGTGATTGGTAACTATGTCGTCCACACCGAGATCTTTTAGATATTCGACTTCGTTATAAGAAGAAATGCCGCAGTCAACCGTTATGATAAGGTCGGGACAATATGCTTCCAGCACGTTTTCCATAACGCCTTCAGTAAGTCCGTAACCGTTTTCTCGCTCCGGCACCACGGCGTAAACTTCTTCTATGCCGAAAATCTTAAAACTCTTATATAAAACCGAGGTTGCCGATATTCCGTCGGCGTCATAGTCGCCGTATATAACGACTATTTCCCCGTTATCGCGTGCGTCGGTAAGCCGTTTTACGGCATCTTTCATCTGCGGAAAATCAAACGGATCGTGCGCGTCTTTTAAGTCGGGATGTAAAAATTTGTTTACCGACGCGGTATCGGTATACCCCCTTTTATAAAGAAGTTCGGCAAATTTCGGCGAAATTTTTAATTCTTCCGCCGTTAAACGTATTGTATTTTTATCAATTAAAACGTTTTTTGTCTTTATCATCTCGTTAAAAAACAACGGCGGACGGAAAAATCCGTCCGCCAGTAAATCCGATATAAACGGAATTATTCCGCAACAGAGTCAACAGCAGGAGTCGCTTTTTTCTTCGCGACTTTTTGCTTAGGTCTCTTATTTTCTTGTCTGAAAAGTTTTCTCAAATATACCCATATCGGAGCGGACAAAAGAATCGAAGAATAAGCGCCGCCGATAAGACCGAATATGATCGGGAAAGCGAATTCCCTTATAGACGCGGTACCGAAAATGGTAAGCATCACTATCATAACAAGGGTCGTTACCGTTGTAAGTATAGATCTCGACAACGTTTGAGTTACAGCCATATTCGATATCTCTTTATCGCTCAGTTGCGCAAAAGAAGGCTGTTTTTCGATTTCTCTGATCCTGTCGAATACAACTATCGTGGCGTTTATCGAATAACCGATTATCGTTATGACCGCCGCTATAAACGTAGAGTTGACGGGAATATAGAAAATCGTGGTAAACGCAATCATTATAAGGACGTCGTGAGTAAGCGCGAGTATTGCGGCAAGACCGGATATCCAGGTAAACCTTATCGCTATATACGCAAGCATTACCACTATCGCGACGGAAACCGCTATAATAGCCGCCCTTATCAAGGATTTCATTACCTGATTTCCTATCGCGTGGACGTTTACGGTAACCGAATCGTTATTGAAATCGTCGTCGCTAAGACTGTATTTGGTTCTGAAATAGTTTACTACCGCGTCGGTCATTTCGGGTTTTAACGTCCCCGACTCGGAAGTGAGATAAGTGTCGCCGGTATCGGGATCGATGGCGTTTAAGTCGATTTTCTCGCCGTTTTTAGTCATAGTCGTACCTATTCTGAATTCGTAGGTATCGTTATTGGACGTCTGAACGGTGTTGTTGACGCTGTATCCTTTGTCTTTGAGCCATTTGACAAAGTCCGATTTGAACTCGTCGGCATTATACTCGACCGCTTCGTGTACGGTAACGCTTATGTTCGCACCGCCGCCGAATTCAACGCCGATATTCATACCTCGAACTATCATAAAGACAAATCCGGTGATTATAATAACTACGCTTATAAGAAGGAAGATAAAGAATTTTTCAACGAGTTTAAATTTCTTATCTCTGAACGATAAATCTATCATTGTACTTCCCTCCTGTTAAGACCGAAGAACTTTTCTTCGTTCTTGGCAAAGGGTCTCAAGACCCTTAAAAGCCATCTCGTAATAAATATCGAAGTGAGAAGCGATATGATAACGCCAAGGAACAACGTTATTGCAAATCCCTTTATCGAACCGGAACTCAATATCCACAAAACTATTGCCGCAAGAATAGTCGTCACGTTGGAGTCAAGCACCGTTACGACCGCACGGCGGAATCCGGCTTTTATTGCCGCAACGACGGTTTTCCCGGACGCATATTCGTCCTTTATCCTGTCGAATATGATTACGTTGGCGTCGACCGCCATACCTATCGACAAAATTATACCGGCGATACCGGGGAAGGTCAACTGCACCCACGGGAATATCGCAAGCACCATAACGTACAAAAGGACGTAAATCACAAGCGCGATAGAAGCGGCGACACCCATGGCATTGTAGAATATGATGAGTATCGCAAATATTATGAGCAACCCGATTCCCGCTGCGAGCATGGCTTTTTCCACTACGGAATCACCCAACGTCGCACTCATCTGACGGGCTTCGCCTATCGTAAACTTTATGTCGAGCGATCCGCTCTTTATTACGGACGCGATCGTATTTGCGGTAGCATACTCGCCTATACCTTCAATTTGCGCGGAAGGACTGTTTATTTCGGAATTGACGGTGGGCGAAGAAACAAGCCTGTCGCCGAGATAAATACTCATTTTCTTATCGTCGCCGGCCGATATCGTTCTCGTAGCGGCGGCGAACTTGTCCTGTCCGTTTCCGGTAAACTGCAATATGACTATGGCTTTACCGTCGTTGTCGTAAGCGGGATAAGCGTTGGAAATGTCTCCTCCGTCAAGCCAAACCGTGCCGGATGCGTCTCTGAATTCAAGTTTTCCCTGATCGCCAATAAGCTTAATAACTTCGTCCGGGTCGTCGACGTCGGGTATCTCTACCCTTAAAGACGTCCCGTCTTGAATGTTGATAACGGCTTCGGTATATCCGCTGTTATCAAGTCTTGTCGTCAACGTTTCGATAACGGCGTTAAGGTCTTCCTGAGAAGGATCTTCACCTTCTTCGGGTACCAACACGGCGTAATAACCGCCCTTCAAGTCTATACCCTTGCTTATAATTCCGAATATCGATTGATAATCCTTAGTGCTGTTCGGAATCGGGCCCGATACGAAACAAGCCACGCCGAAGAAAGCAATAAGGATAGCCAAAACGATAAGAATTATAACTGATTTAGTCTTACGCATTCTTGCCTCCTGCCAAAAGCATTTTGTCTTGCAACTACTGTCTATCGCCATTTTATAAACTTATAGCAATATTATTCATATACTATTGTATTATATATCCAAACGCCCGTTTAAGTCAATAAAATTTAACGAATTTTTGAAAAAAAGAAAACTGTTTGACAAATTTTCGGACAATAAAACGGCGCCGCGGCGATTTTGCCGCGGCGCGAAAAGCAATTCAAAATTTTTTTCGCGGTAGATTGACGCATATTATTCCCGATATCGCGCCCATAGCCGCACCGAAAACAAGATCGACGATAACCCCGACAATGCCGTTGAATCCGCCTGCCAAAAGGGCAAAAATCAGAATCGACAAAAGCGTGGAAACAAAACCGATGATCAGCCCTTTAAGCCACCCCTTATCTCCTTTTACCGCAACGAGACACCCGCCGAAAACGGATATCAGTTTGATGAATTGATTGACGGGTCTTATCACCGCGTCGCTAAGCCCCGTAAGATTGAGAATAAGGGCGAATAATAACACGAGAGCAAGCGACGTACCGACGGCAACGATCACTCCCCTGATCACACTCCGCAAAAAATCGTTTTTTACGCCTTCCATAAAAAAACCTCCGCACATTAAAAAATATGCGGAGATCTTAAATTATATAACAGATTATTGTTTCTCTTCGACCGTTTCTTCCGTCGCTTCGACGGGAGTTTCGGCTTCTTCGGTTTTTTCTTCCGATTCTGGAGCGGTCTCTTCGACTTTTTCTTCAGATTCGGAAGCGGATTCTTCGACCTTTTCTTCGGATTCGGCGTTGCCGAACACGTCGTCGGTTTCGTTTTGCGCGGTTTCGCTTACAGGCGCTTCAAAAGTATATATCGCCTGCTTATCGAAAGTGACGGTGCATTTGTTTTCACCGACGCCCGTTTCAAGGACAAAGGTGTTTCCTTCTTTATCGATCTCTACGACCGTCCCGACTATACCGCCGATAGTCGTTATTTTATAACCCGGCTGAATAGCGTCTCTCTTCTCGCGCTCTTCATCCATCTGCTTACGTCTTTTTCTGTTTGAAAAAATACTGTAAGCGATAAACGCCACGATAATAACCGCAAGTATGATTATCATAGGCAGTTGTTTCATCATCGAACTTCCCGATTCACCTTCAAGCAAATTTACAAAATTCATTTCGTTTCTCCAAATTTATTTTATAGTTAAATGATATATCGTTTTTCGGTTAAAATCAACCGTTTTTCGGAAATATGTGAAAATCTTTTGTCGTTTTCACAAAATAATCACTTATTCCCTTCGTATTTCATATAAAATTCCTTGCGGAACTCTTTGAAATATCCGCCTATGACAGACTTCCTTATATCGCGCATAAGTTTTGTAAGGAAGGTTATGTTGTGAAGGCTTAAAAGCATTCCGCCCATCATTTCGTTGACGTTTATCATATGCCTTAAATAAGCCTTGGTATAGTTCTTACAGCAATAGCAGTCGCACTCCGGATCGAGCGGCGTAAAATCTTCTTTATATACGCCGTTTCTCACCACTATTTTACCGTGCGAAGTCATAGCCGTTCCGTTTCGCGCAATTCGCGTGGCAAGCACGCAGTCGAACATATCTATACCGCGCATTACGCCTTCGACAAGACAATCGGGACTTCCTACCCCCATAAGGTATCTCGGTACGGCGGTCGGATAATCGGGAA
>CAMNIW010000121.1 GCA_946540675.1 uncultured Clostridia bacterium
AGCAGTATAACATAAAAAGTATTTTTTTTCAATCAAATATTAAAACTATAAATAAACTTAGTAATAATTAAGAATAACTCAATAAAACATGTTATACTAACAGGTGTAAATAAAATAAAAAAGCATCGAAAAAAGGGGAGAAAAAAATGCTTGAAGCAAAACATTTAGTGAAAGAATATCGTCCGAAAAAGGGAAATCCCGTCAAAGCCGTGAACGATATAAGCATCAAATTTCCGGAAAAAGGAATGGTCTTCATTCTCGGAAAATCGGGAAGCGGAAAAAGTACTCTTTTGAATCTTCTCGGCGGTCTCGACGCCTACGACAGCGGAGAGATCATCATCAAAGGAAAGTCAAGTAAGGACTTCAAACAAAGCGAGTTCGACAGTTACAGAAACACGTATTTGGGTTTCATTTTTCAAGAGTATAATATCCTAAACGACTTTAACGTGGCGCAAAATATTGCGCTTGCCTTGCAACTTCAAGGAATAAAAGCGACGAATGAAAAAATAAACGAAATTTTAAAAGAAGTCGATTTGGAAGGATACGGCGGAAGAAAGACGAGCGAACTGAGCGGCGGTCAAAAACAAAGAGTCGCCATCGCCAGAGCCCTTGTGAAAAATCCGGAGATCATCATGGCGGACGAACCGACGGGCGCGCTTGACAGCAAAACGGGGTTGCAGGTTTTCGACACGCTGAAAAAATTATCGAAAGAAAAACTCGTCGTGACAATTACGCACGATCGGGATTTTGCCGAATTGTACGGCGATCGCGTGATCGAATTGAAAGACGGAAAGATCATAAGCGATATAGAAAAATATTCCGCCGAAGCGGAAAAAATTTCCGACGGGGTGCATATCACCGACAATAAGATCATCACCGTGGACAGGGGGTACGTTTTGACGGAAAGCGACCTTGCCGTCATCAATAAATATTTGCAAGAACACGAAGCGATCATTTCGGTGGACGAAAAAGCGAACGGCGACTTGAAACGGTTCGCGCGTATCGGCGAAAACGGCAAAAAAGAGAGTTTCAAAGAGACGGACGAAAGTAAGATAGAATATAAGGAAGAAAAATTCAAACTGATAAAAAGCCGTCTTCCTTTCAAAAACAAATTAAAGATCGGCGCGAGCGGACTGAAAAACAAACCGGTAAGGCTCGTGTTTACCATTCTCCTTTCCATGGTGGCTTTTACCATGTTCGGACTGACCGACACGTTCGCTTCTTACAACAAAATCACCGCGACGGAAAAAACGGTGTTTGAAAACAATATAAACGCCGCCGTTTTCACCGTCAATAAAAACAGAGAAAGCGACGACTACGGCGAAAAATTCTTGCAGACGTATTCGACGAAATTTTCCGATGACGATATAAAAGAATTGGAAGAAAAAACGGGGAAAAAGTTCTTGAGCGTGGAAGAAAACGATCAATTCAGAATGAGTTATTATTTGAAAGACAGATCGCCTTCCGCTTATTATTCCGCGTTTGATGTTTCGGGTATTTTGGAGACGGAAAAGAGTTATTTTGACGAACTCGGCTTTACTTTTAAAGGAAAATTCCCCGAAAAATACGACGAAACGGTGATAACGGACGTTATATTTTCCCTTGTAAAAAAATACGGTTATTCGTACGGCGATATTGATTTGAGCGCGGCGGATATCCGCACGGAAGAGGATTTTTTAAGCAAAAAACCATACTTTGAAGTGAATACCGAAAAGTATTATATCACGGGGATCGTGGATACGAAATTCGACGGAAGTCGGTTTGAAAGCCTTAAAAACGCCGAAAACGGTTTCGATATCATGAATTATATCCTTTTGAGCGAATTGCAAGGCAACGTGGAGTTCGGATATCACGGATTGCTGTACGTGAAAAAAGGATTTATGGAAAACAACGATTTGAAAAAAGATAGAAGAATAAACGTCAGTTTCTTTAATGATATTTACAACGCTTATTACTATCGGGTAAACAGCGAAAAAAATATGAACGACGATTATGAAAAAGTGTATTTCGGCGGCGATAAACTCGGCGAAAACCAAGTCATGGTCAGCGTTGAAAAAATAATTTATTTGATAAATGACATAAAACAAAACCGCGGACAAGATACTTCTTTGGGAGAAGAAATAATACAAAATCTCTTTGAATACAACGCCGGAACGTCGGAAAAAACCGACGAGGAAATGAAAGCGTATATAAGAGATACCATAAAACCGTATATTGAAGAAAACAAAGAAAAAGTTACCGAAATAACGTTTCATTGTGACCTGAACTACGAAATAAACTATGAATATTACGACGCGACCATAGGCGGATATTTTATTAAAAAAGATATGGAAAGCGAGTATGAAGTCGTTTTGTCCGAAGAAAAAATGAAACGAGTGGAAGAAACGGAAAAAGACAAGTACGTCTTCGCTATCAAAAAAGGCGTTATAACGAAAGACGATTGGAAAGAACTTATACGGTTCAATTACGGCAAGCAAAACGAAGAGAAAAATTTTTCGTTGAGAAACGGCGTTATAACAACGCTCGAAAGCGTGAACGATTTCGTTGAATCGACGTCGAAAATATTCTTGTATATCGGGATAGGCTTCGCCGTTTTCGCCGCGCTTATGCTCACGAACTTCATTTCGACGAGTATTTCGTATAAACGGAGAGAGATCGGTATTTTACGCGCGGTCGGCGCGCGCGGAAGCGACGTGTACGGCATTTTCGCCGTGGAAAGCGTCATCATCGCGCTGATAAATTTCGTGCTGAGTTCGATCGCAACGGGCGTCGTTACAAGCGTCATCAGCGCGTCGCTGAAAAAGGAATATAACCTTTCCATAAGCGTCCTGAACTTCGGAATAAGGCAAATCGCCCTCATTCTCGCCGTCGCCGTCGTCGTCGCGCTTATAGCAAGCTTTATCCCCACCTTCAACATTTCCCGTAAACGCCCGGTAGACGCCATCAAAAAATAGTTTTTTCAAGAAAAAACGTTCAAAAAAGCAAAAAAAACACCCACCGTAAAGTGGGTATTTTGCTATAAAAAAAATTCTTTTACTTATTCTTTCTTTTCGTCGAGCGTTTCGGGATTTTCTTTTTCGGGGTTTTCTTCAAAAAGGGCGATGAATTTTTCCTTTTCGTTTGGCGTTTCGAGTTCGTTTTCGTCGGGTGTTTCGAGTTCGTTTTCTTCCGCTGCTTTGGGCTCGTTTTCGTCGGGCTCGGAATTTTGCTCGGCGGTTTTTTCTTTCTTATTTTCGTTTTTTTTCTCTTTCGTGTAGCGGTCGTGGAGTTCAGTCATAAATCCGGCGGTGATGATACCGGAAGGAAGGGCGATGATGGCGATGCCGACGACGGAAGAGAGCATCGTGACGATGCGCCCGGTTTGGCTGACGGCGTAGATATCGCCGTACCCTACCGTAGTAAGGGAGATCGTCGCCCAGTATATTGCGGAGAAGAAATTCTCGAACGTATCCGGTTCGACGTTGAAGATGAGCAAAGCGGAAATAATGATATAACCGAGCGAGAATAAAGCGACGATCAAAAGAGGTTTTGTTTGTCGTTTCAGCACGGTCGTGATTATTCGTATACTTCTGGAATAGCGTATGAACTTAAACGCTCTGAAAACCCTGAACGTCCGCAACAAGCGAACGACTTTCAGCACGCGGAACGTTTTCGCAATACCGAGAAAGGTAGGTAAAATGGAAATCAAGTCGATGATGGCGAGGGGCGTGATGGGGAACAAAAGAAAGGAAAGTTTTCCTTTTTTCAGTTTATAATCGGCGGTAATGAACCGCAAAATATAATCCACGATAAAAATCGACGCCGTAATATAATCTATATAGACGAAGGCTTTGTATTGTTGTTTAAAAAACAACGGGAAAATGCTTGCGACGATGGTAATCATCATAAAAATGTCGTAAGCGATGTTCGCCTTGTCTCTTTCCGTATACTTTTCCACAACACAATAAATCTTTTTTCTCATACGTCAAACACCGAAAACAATTATACATAGACAACGGAACTGTGTCAAGAGCGGAAAAAAAGATCGTGTTTTATTGAAGAAAAAACATAAAAGAAAAGCGGTACGAAAGTGTACCGCTTTTTGTTTTGAAACAGAGTTCCCGTCGATTATCTCTTGGAGAATTGGGGAGCTTTTCTTGCTTTGTGCAAACCGTATTTCTTTCTTTCCTTCATTCTCGGATCTCTCGTGAGGAAGCCGGCTTTTTTGAGTTCGGCGTGGAGAGAAGGATCGGCTTCGCAAAGCGCTCTTGCGATACCGTGACGAACGGCGCCCGCTTGACCGCCGAGTCCGCCGCCGGCAACGTTGACGTAAACGTCGTACTTGTCCGCCGTGCCCGTGAGTTCAAGGGCTTGCTTGGCAAGGAACTTTTGCGCGTCGGTTTTGAAGTAGTCGTCGATGCTGACTTTGTTGATGATGATGCCGTTTTCTCCACCGGCGATCACTCTTACTCTGGCGATGGCTTTCTTTCTTCTGCCTACGCCCCAAAATTGAATCTTTGCGGTTTTAGTCTTTTTCATAGCGCACCTCTTACTTCAAAATGAGTT
>CAMNIW010000122.1 GCA_946540675.1 uncultured Clostridia bacterium
GGCGTTATAGAAAGCGTCGATTTAAGCGGTGTAGGCGATTATAAGTCGATACTCAGCATAAAGATCGATAAACAGTTTGAGCCTGTCGACGTAGAATTCGGCACCGACCCCAACAATCTCGATATGAACCTTTTTACCAAGAACAACGACTCCGGCGAAACGAATATGAGAGTGCTCGTCACCGCAAGAGACGGCAAAGAGTTTACCGTTACCGTGCCCGTACTCTTGGTTTCCCAGTATATATCTACCAAAGATGAACTCAAAGACTGGTATACGCTTGCTCTCAAATTGAACAACGCTTCCGCCAGGGCGAGAGGATATTTCAAACTTAAAAACAATATCGCTTACAACGATTTGTATTCCGCGTCCGCACCGAGAGGTTGGACGGCAGGCGGTTCTTGGGAAATCGGTGAACAATCGGGATTTGCCGGTGTGTTTGACGGCGACGGCTATAATATAGAAGGTATTGAAATAGAGAAAGATCACAGCGCTTTCGTAACGTTGCTGAATAAAGACGGCGTTATCAAAAACGTCAGCTTCACTAAGGCTAAAAACGATAAAGCGGGTACCGGGCTTGTCTGCGCTTGGGGACAAGGTCTTATCGAAAACGTCTACGTAAAATACACGTCTTTCACTCAGGGCGGATGGAAAGGAACTTTCTACAGTTGTTTCAGTGAAGAAGCGGAAAAATGCGGAGGCGACGGACCGACTGTCAGAGACTGTTTCGCCGACTTCTTAGAATCTGCCGTAACGGATAGCGATGCTTATAAAGCACAACTTATCGGCGGAGCTAAGAATAAGGAAAAGTGCGGCAAACTTCAAGGCGTATATACTTTATGCTCCAAAACTTCACGACTTAATCAGGCTGTAGGTCTCGGTACTTTTGATGATAGTGTCTGGGGAGCGTTCAAGACTGCGGAGTTGCTCGCGGCTGATACCGCGGCGCAAGCCGAACTCGCTACCTGGAATACGACCTACTGGACTATAACCGACGGCGTACCCGTATTCAAAACCAAGGCGTAAAAATATGTCGCAATAAAGAAAAGCGTGAAATATCGCTATAAATCGGACCGCAGGGAAAACCCCTGCGGTCTTTTTTTATTGTCCTTGCGCCAATGCCTATACTAACCGTCATTGTGTCAATATCCGTCCCCTTACTGTCATTGTCCCCCCTTACTGTCATTGCGAGAGCGTTGTAAACGCTCGTGGCAATCTCTGATTATAGTAGCGGCATAGAACTGTCAACAGACCATAGTAGATTATCACGCCTGCCTTGCAGGCTCATAATGACAATGAAGCGGATATTCTTGCCGTAGGACTCCCGCTTGCGGGAAACGGCAATCAATGTGTTTTATTCTTGCCGAAGGACTCCCGCTTGCGGGAAACGGCAATAGAAGCACATAGTGAGCGTGGCAATCTCAGCGTGTCTATATTTTACGCGATTACAAAGCAACGTCCGCGACGGAGTTGACAAAAAGCACATTCGCGTATATAATATATCCGACGTAAAAAGGAAAACATTATGAAAAATTCAACTGAAAAAACATTAAACGAATTGCTCGAAAAAAACGGTCTTACCTATCTTGCAAAGGAAGTGAAAACCGCGATAGAAGAGACTTTGAAAAGGCTCTCCGTCGGCGGTAAAATAGTCGTCTGCGGCAACGGCGGCAGTGCGGCGGACAGCCAACACATAGTCGGCGAACTTCTCAAAGGTTTTGTCCTTCCGAGAAGACTTTCGGCGTCGGATAAAGAAAAGTTTTCCGCGTTCGGAAGCGACGGTGAACTTTTGGCGCGAAAATTGCAGTACGGCGTGCCGGCTATATCGCTTACGGGAACCGAAGCGATCTCTACCGCGGTCATCAACGACAACGGCGCGGAAATGGTCTTCGCCCAACAGGCGTACGGACTTTTGAAGCCCGACGACGTCTTTATAGGTATATCTACGTCGGGAAACTCCGAGAACGTTTATCTTGCAATGCTCGTCGCAAAGGCGGTCGGGGCGTATTCGATAGCCCTTACGGGCAAAGGCGGCGGCAAGATAAAGGGCGTTGCCGACGTAAGCGTCGTCGTAGCGGACGACATCACTTTCAGGATACAGGAAAAGCATTTGCCGATATATCATATCTACTGTATGTGCATAGAAAACGAACTTTTCGGCGATTGATATGGAATACGTTATAGGTTACGACATAGGCGGAACAAAATGCGCCGTATCGCTCGGCGAAGTTACGGGCGGCAATATAAAGATTCTCGGAAGATACGAAACGCCTACGACGACCGATCCGAAAGAAACTCTCGGTCGGCTGGAAAATACCGCTCGCGGATTTTTGGCGAAATATCCCGTCGCTTCCGTCGGTATAAGTTGCGGCGGACCGCTCGACGCCGAAAGCGGAACGATACTGACCACCGCAAATTTGCCCGGTTGGCATTATTTCGGAATAGTCGGGTATATAGAAGACAAATTGGGCGTAAAGGCGCGTCTTTGCAACGACGCCGACGCCTGCGCTTTTGCGGAATGGAAGTTCGGCGCGGGTCAGGGCACGCGAAATATGGTTTTCATAACCATGGGCACGGGGCTCGGTGCGGGGCTTATTCTGGACGGCAAACTCTATTCCGGTACCAACGGCAACGCCGGCGAAGTAGGGCACATACGCCTTGCGGAAGACGGTCCCGTCGGATTCGGTAAAGCGGGTTCTTTTGAAGGTTTTTGCAGCGGCGGCGGAATAGCGCGTCTTGCCGAGAGTATGGGCGCGGAAAAGGGTATCACCGCCAAGGAGCTCGCCGCAAAGGCGAAATCGGGCGACGCGTTCGCCCTTTCGGTATTCGAAAAAGCCGGCGAAATGCTCGGCAGGGGGCTGAGCGTCGTTATAGATATACTCAATCCGCAAAAAATAGTCATCGGCGGCGTGTTTATGCGCTCCGGCGAACTGTTGATACCGTCTATGGAAAAAACGCTTAAAAAAGAGAGTATCGGCTTTTCGCTCGACGTATGCGAAATAGTTCCGGCCAAACTTTCCGAAAACGTGGGAGATTACGCGGCGATATCGGTCGGACTTACAAAGGAATAATATGATAAATTACAAGGGCAGGACGTTTACTGGCGAACGCTCGTTGTATAAGAGTAACGGAATAAAGATAGAAAATTGCAAATTCGGATTCGGTGAGTCGCCGCTTAAGGAAAGCGGCGATATAACGCTTACGGGCAGCGAGTTCGGTTGGAAATATCCGCTTTGGTATTGTCGCGGAGTGAATGCGGAAAACTGCGTGTTTACCGAAGACGCCCGCGCCGGGATATGGTATACGGACAAAATAACCGTAAAAAGCAGCGTTATACGCGCGCCCAAAAATTTCAGGCGTTGCGACGGCGTAAGTCTTATCGGCGTCGAGATACCTAACGCCGAAGAAACGCTTTGGAGTTGCAAAAACGTGCGGCTTGAAAAAGTAAAGGTAAACGGCTCGTATTTTGCAATGAATTGCCGCGACGTTTACGCCGACGGACTCGAACTCGACGGCGGATACTGTTTTGACGGCGCGCGCAAAACGTCACCGTAAAAAACAGCAAATTAAAGACAAAAGACGCCTTTTGGAACGCTAAAAACGTAGTCGTGGAAAATTCTTTTATATCGTGTCAGTATCTCGGCTGGAATTCCGAAAATCTGACTTTTATAAATTGCGATATAGAGAGCGAACAGGGTCTTTGCTACGTAAAGGGTCTTAAACTCGTAAATTGCAGGTTGAAGGGCACGACGCTCGCGTTTGAGTTTTCGTCCGATATAGACGCGGAGATAACGGGGCGCGTCGAAAGCGTTTTCAATCCGATAAGCGGCAGGATAACCGCCGACGAGATAGGCGAACTTATAACGGAAAAAGATATCGTAAGCGAAGAAAACACTGTTATATCTTGCGGAAATATCGGCAAAATTTCGGACAAACCGGAGTGGAAGAGATGAATAAAAAATACGATTTCGACCGTATAATCGACCGTCGCGGCACCGATTCGTACAAGTGGAATGTCGGAAAAGACGAACTTCCGATGTGGGTCGCGGATATGGATTTCAAAGCCGCGCCGGAGATAACGGAAGCGCTTGAAAAAAGGCTTTCTCACGGAGTATTCGGATACTCGGATATATCCGACGAGTGGTATGCGGCGTACGCAAACCACTGGAAGAACCGTCACGGATTCGATATGAAAAAGGAAGGGCTCGTATTTTGCACGGGGGTGGTGCCGGCTATATCTTCCGCGGTAAGAAAACTCACCACTCCGAACGAGAAAGTCGTCGTACAGACTCCCGTATACAACATATTTTTCAACAGTATAGTCAACAACGGCAGGCGGATAGAAGAAAGTCCGCTTGTCTACGATGGCACGGGGTATTCGATGGATTTGTCCGATCTGGAACAGAAGTTTTCGGATCCCGAAACGACGCTAATGTTGCTTTGTAATCCGCATAATCCCGTCGGCAAGATATGGGATAAAAACACGCTGAAAAAGATCGGCGAGCTCGCGAAAAAACACGGTGTCACCGTGATTTCGGA
>CAMNIW010000123.1 GCA_946540675.1 uncultured Clostridia bacterium
GTAACGGGTACCAACATAATAGTCAAAGGGGAAGACGGAAATTCGACTTTCGAGTTTCAGCCGGGACCCATATTCAGCAACATAATTCTCGCGGACGAAATAAACCGTGCCACGCCGAAGACTCAGTCGGCTCTTCTCGAAGCGATGCAGGAGCACAGAGTCACGGTCATGGGCGTAACGAGACCTTTGCAGGAGCCGTTCTTCGTTCTCGCGACGCAAAACCCGATAGAGCAGGACGGTACCTATCCGCTTCCCGAAGCGCAGATGGACAGGTTTATGTTCAAACTCATAGTACCCAACCCCGGTCTTGACGAACTCATGCAGATAGTCAATATGACGCAAAAGACAATGGCGGAAGTGGCGGACTGCGCCTGCACGGGCGAACAACTTCTCAAAATGAGAGAAACCGCCAACCAGATCCCCGTTGCCGAAGACGTAATGAGATACGCGATGACTCTCACTTCGGCGACTCACTGGAACAGCGAATGCGCGTCCGAAGCGGCTAAAAAATACGTAAGGCTCGGAGCGAGCCCCCGTGCCGGTCAGGCGATAATCTCCGCGGCGAAAGTAAAGGCTCTTATAAAGGGCAGGTATAACGTCGCTTATTCGGACGTCAACGAACTTGCGTATCCCGTACTCCGTCACCGTATGAAGATGAACTTCGAGGCGATAGCGGAAAGGGTTTCTCCCGACGACGTCATAACCATGATAATCGAGGAAGTAAGCAAGAAATTCAAAGCGAGATAATAACGGCGTAAATGGAGCGATAGGATGAAAGTTTCTTATTTGAACGACCGGTTTTTCAGTCGTCTGGAAACGTTATCATTGAATTTAAGAAAAGATCTTTTGGGGTATTTCGGCGGAAAGCACCTCGTTTCGACGTACGGTCAAACGGTGGAATTCGCCGATTACCGCGAATATCAACTCGGCGATGATATACGAAGGATAGACTGGAATCTGTACAGTCGTTTTGAAAAGTACTTTCTTAAATTGTTTACCGACGAAAGGCAGATGCAGGTGCAGATATTTCTCGACTGTTCGGCGTCTATGGGCAAGGACAACCCGCAAAAGGCGTCCTATGCGATAGGCGCGGCGGCGGCGATGGGATTTTTGTCGGTGCACAATATGGATAAAGTAACTTTTAACATTATGAAGGGCGATCACGCCGAAAACCAGTTCGGGACCATAATAGGCAAGACTTCGTTTTTCAGGGCGATAACCCAAATCGAAGACATACCGTTCGACGGGGAAGCGAACATACTTTCCTGCGTTACGGGATGTCCAGATACGAGTTCGGGCAACGGTCTTACCGTGATAATTTCGGACTTTTTCACCGACAGCGACTGGAAAAAAGCGGTCGATTACCTGCGCTACAAAAACAGACAGGTTCTTCTCGTCCAGATACTCACTCCGGACGAAGACGAGCCGATGTACGACGGCAGGGTAAACCTTATCGATTCCGAGTCGGTCGATCTCTCGGACTCGAAAAATATGAAAATAAGGATAACGAGAAGTATGCAGTCGGCATACGCTCAGGCATTAAAGGACTTCAAACAGGACATAAGGACGTTTTGTTCCAAACGCGGCGCGGATTTCATAACGGTAAGGACGGACATGCCCATTGAGAAAGTTCTTTTCGGTCAACTCCTGAAGGTAGGTATAATGTCATGACTTTACTTGCGCCTTTGGGGCTTATCGGATTGCTCGGCATAGTTGCGCTTATCATAATCTATATAATAAAGCCCAATTACCAGCAAAAATTCATTTCGAGTACGTTCGTATGGAAACTCAGCCTTAAATACAGGAAGAAAAGGATACCGACGAGCAAACTCCGCAATATCATCATAATAATATGCCAGATACTTATCCTTGCGATAAGCGCGTTTATACTTGCAAGGCCGTCGCAGATACTTAAAACCCGCGCGACCGAAGAAGAAGTCATACTCGTAGTCGATTCTTCGGCGAGTATGTTTACCAAAAATTCGGATGGCGAGACCCGTTACGTAAGGGCGGTTGGACTTGCCGAAAAGAGAACGGACGACGTATTTTCGAGAAAGGGTACCGTCTCGGTGCTGGTCGCCGACAGTAAACCGTATTTCCTGTTCCAAAGATTTACGGAAGCGCAGTCGGACGACGCGTTTTTCGAGCTTCGCAGACTCACGAACGACGAAACGTTATGTACTTACGGTTCGGCGGATATGGACGCCGCAATGGAACTTTGCACCGAAATCACCGAAGACAATCCCGACGCGAAAATAGTCCTTTATACCGACGTCGATTACGCCAACGCGCCCAAGGGTATAGAAGTCGTTCCCGTATACGACCGCGGTTCCGAGTGGAACGCGGCTATACTCAACGCGTATGCTCAGTTGGACGAAAACTACTATAATTTCTACGTGCAGATAGCGTCTTACGGAAGACCTTCGGAGATCGGAATATCGATAGACGTTCACGGAGCCAACGCCGAATCTCTCGACGATCCGGGTATAGATATACCGCTTGAAACGGTCAAATCCGTATATTGCAGGGAAGGCGAAGTCTACACCGTGATATTCAGGCACGAATTCAGCACGATACAGTCATACACGCCCATGGGCGAAGAAGACGAAGACAGCGACGTTCAGTTTATGGAGCAGATAGATCCGCGGACCAAGGCCGCTGTCAAGATATTCTCGTATCAGTCGATACATATCTCGCTCAACGTCGACGAAAGCGACTCTTTGAGAGTGGACGATAACTTCGACATATACGGCGGACAAAAAGAAGTAATAAAAGTGCAGTATTCGAGCGCTAACCCCAACGTCTTTACGAGATCGGCTCTCTACAATCTCAAATCCTACTATGACAGGATAGGCAAATGGGATTTCCAGATAACCGAAGTGAAAAGGGGCAACGAGCCGGCTACCGAAGGTTTCGATTTCTACGTCTTCGAAACGTCTATGCCCGAAAAACTTCCCAAAGACGGCGTGGTGGTGCTTCTCGATCCCGAGACCGCGCCGAGCGGACTCGGAGTCAGGATAGAGAATAACCCTTACGCGTATTTCGGCAACGGCGGATTAAGGTCAGAGCCGCTCCGTTCGGCAGACGAAGAAGGGCATCCGCTTCTCAACAAAATAGTTCCCGAAGACGTGACGATATCGGTATTCCGCAGGATAGGCGGTTACGACGCGTCGTACAAGGAACTTATGTATACTTCGACAAACGAGCCGGCGCTTCTTCTCAAAGAAGACGAAAACTCCAAAATCCTTATAATGGCTTTCAGCGTTCACTATTCCAACATTGCGATAAGGAGAGATTATCCGCAGTTGTTTTTGAATGCGGCAAACTATTTCTTCCCCGAAGCCGTCGAAAAGAACGCTTATGAAGTCGGGGAAAAGGTGAAGATAAACGCTCGCGGCAGAAGCGTGAAGATAGGCGACGACGGAAAGGATATAACCGAATTCCCCGCCGAAACGCAATTCGATATGCCCAACACTTACAGGATATACTATACTCCGTTTTTCGAACGCAAGGCAGACGACGCGAGAAAGACGTACGTAGAGATATTCGTGAGAGTTCCCATGGCGGAAAGCAACGTATGGAAAGTCGAAGACGGGCTCAACACCCCCGTCAAAGCGCCCGACGCGTCCGACTTTTTCAAAGACCTGCTTTTGTATTTTGCGATAGGGCTGGTTTCTTTCATATTCATTGAGAGATTCCTGCACATATTCGAGGGGGCGTAAGGAGGGCGATTATGAATTTAGGTTTACAATTTTCTTATCCGTGGCTGCTTCTCCTTATATTGCCGGCGCTCGCGCTCGGGTTTATTCCGTATTTCAGGCTTTCGCCTAAATACAGAAGGACGAGAAACCGTATAACGTCTCTCGTTTTATTCCTTGTGATAGCGCTGCTTGCGATCGTTACCCTTGCGGGGATGGTCTTCACTTACAGAGAACCCAACACAAAGAACGAAATAATACTTCTCGTCGACGTTTCGGACACCGAAGAGCAATCCAAGACCAAGCGCGACGAATTCGTGTCTACCGTCCTTCACGACGGAAGTTACGACAACTTCAAAGTAGGCGTAGTGCTTTTCGGTTTCGACCAGAAATACGCCGTTCCTTTGACCGATCGGGTTTCGGACATTTACGACAGGTATCTCGACGCGCTCGAAGGCGATCTTCCCGATACCAGCGCGACCGATATTGCGAGCGCGCTCGGATATGCCAAAGGTCTTTTCGACAATCCCGAAACGGGTAAAATAGTGCTTATAACCGACGGTAAAGAGACCGACGGCAAAGCGGTTTCCGTCGCGAGAGCGATCTCCGCGAGCGGAATAAAGATAGACGTCGCCAATATAGAGTCGTATTACAGCGGAGCCGACGTACAGGTCGTCGGCGTCAAACTTCCCGACTATCACGTGGTAAAAGGCGAAGAATGCACGATAACGCTGTCGCTTAAAAGCCGCGTCGACGGGGTGCCCTGCGTGGTGACTCTCGCCGACACGGGCGCGACCAAGGCTTCGACCGTATCCACGGATATCTCGCTTATTG
>CAMNIW010000124.1 GCA_946540675.1 uncultured Clostridia bacterium
TTTTATTCTTTCGGCTTTCGAGAGCTCAGGGAGTATTGCCGCGATGTCGTTTTCGTGGTAATTTTCAAGTTCGCGTTTAAGTTGTTCGGGAGGTATATCGCTCTTTACTAAATTAAGCAGTTCTTCTTCGTAGTCGCGTTTTTCGGGGACGTTATCAAAATTTTCTTCCAAATTTTTGTTTTCCTCGTTCATGATAAACCTCCTTGATTTTTATTTATAACTTATTTTAACATATAAAACTGATTTTAACAAGAAAAAACAGGTTAAAACATTTACAAAATTCTTCGGTTTGTTTATAATAATATTATAGTCGGCTTTTATATAAAGTCGGGTTTGTATTAAAAGGGTGCTTATTATGTTGAAGTCATATTTCGGCAGGTTGCCTAACGGAAAAGAAATATATTCTTATGCGGTAAGTAACGGTGCGATAAGTCTTACCGTTCTCGACTACGGCGGCATCATACAATCTCTTAAATATTGCGGAAACGACGTCGTGCTCGGATACAACACGATAGGTGAATATCTCGATAACGACGGTTATCTCGGCGCTATCGTCGGAAGATACGCAAACAGGATATCGGGCGGTTCGTTCAGACTTAACAAAAAGACTTACAGACTTTTCAAGAACGACGGCGGAAACACCTTGCACGGCGGAGCCGGGGGTTTTTCCGGTGTGGTTTGGGACGTTACGGGAGACGATGCGAGTATAACGCTTAAATATTTGTCGCCCGACAGGGAAGAGGGTTTCCCCGGAAATCTTTTGACGGGTGTAAAATATTATCTTACCGAAAACGGCGTCGGGATAGAATATACCGCGCTTTGCGATAAGGATACCGTAGTAAATCTTACCAATCACTCTTATTTTAACCTTATCGGCGGCGAAACTATAGAAAACCATTTTCTCCTTATTGACGCCGACTATTTTACGCCTGTAAATTCGGCGCTCGTTCCCACGGGCGAATTGCGGCCAGTTTCGGGTACCGTATTCGATTTCAGGTGTGCAAAGTCGATAGGTAGGGATATCGAAGAAAACGATCCGCAACTCAAAATTGCGGGCGGATACGACCATAATTTCGTTTTAAGGAAAGATGGTTTCAGGAAGGTTGCCGAACTCAGTTCCGCAAAAGCGGGAATCGAGATGGACGTGTATACCGACAGACCCGGTATGCAGTTATATACGGGAAATTTTCTTACAGGTCGAATGGGTAAAAACGGGAAGAAAATAATGAAGCGAGGCGGAGTGTGCTTTGAAACTCAGTCTTATCCCGACTCGGTAAATCATCCCGAATTTCCGTCTACCGAACTTAAAGCGGGTGAAATGTATCATACGGTGACCGAATACAGGTTTCACAAGTATTAAAAGGCGACAAGTTTATACGATATAAAAATTTTTCTTGATTAAAGCATTATTTTTTGTTGATTATTTTTTTTTGTAGTGCTATAATACATAAAGTAATGCAAGGGGATATGGCTCAGTTGGTAGAGCGTCGCGTTCGCAACGCGAAGGCCACGGGTTCGAATCCCGTTATCTCCACCACGAAAAGCGCACGGCGAAAGCCGAAGCGCTTTTTTCGTGGCGGAGATAACAATCGGATAATCGTAACAAAAACCGCTTGCGGTTTTTGAGCGACTGTCCGCCGAAAGGCGGCAGCCTGCCGAGGCTCCGCATGCGGAAACGGCAGTATCCCGTTTTTGAAATCGGGGGAAAAGAGATTAAAGCACGGCGAAAGCCGAAGCGCTTTTTTCGTGGCGGAGATAACAATCGGATAATCGTAACAAAAACCGCTTGCGGTTTTTGAGCGACTGTCCGCCGAAAGGCGGCAGCCTGCCGAGGCTCCGCATGCGGAAACGGCAGTATCCCGTTTTTGAAATCGGGGGAAAAGAGATTAAAGCACGGCGAAAGCCGAAGCGCTTTTTTCGTGGCGGAGATAACAATCGGATAATAGGTAATTTGCATATAATATTTGCGGAATGATAATATAGTATTTTAGATAAATTTTGTTAAAAGCCTAAAAATCATTGACTTAAACGATAAATTATTGTACAATAATTTGGCAGATGTGCTTAGGGGAGTGGCTCAACGGTAGAGTAGCGGTCTCCAAAACCGTAGGTTGCGTGTTCGAATCGCGTCTCCCCTGCCAAAGTATCCGTTCCCCGTCGGGGAGCGGATATTTTTATTATTAAAAGCGCCTTGAAAACATATAATTAAAATATGAATACCAAAAATAAAAAAACAAATTACGTCTTATCGGCCGTAATTATGATTTTACTCGGCGCCGCAACGGTAATTATCGGCGTATTGTACGTCAACGTTACGGAAATAGAGTTTATCGCCGCGCATAAAACGCTTATCGAAACGCTGTTCGCGATAATTGTTTCGCTTATTACGATAATCGCGTATATTTTTCAACTTGCGGACAAAAATTTTATATATAAAATTGTCGTCCTTGTTCTGATTTTTGCCGCAATATCGCTTGCCGTTCTCTACGTCCTTAAAATAAGCGGATTTTGGGACAAGATAGACAGTATAGAAGATTTCAGGGCATACGTTTCGGGTTACGGCGCGTTTACGATACCGATATTTATACTTATACAGTTTTTGCAAGTGGTTATTTTGCCGATACCCGGTTTTATTACGATAGGTGCGGGTGTAGCTCTTTTCGGGCCGTTTTGGGGAACCGTTTACAGTACGATAGGTATACTTTCGGCGTCTATAGTCGCGTTTTTTATAGGGAGAAAACTCGGTTACAAGGTGGCGCGTTGGCTCGTCGGGAAAGAAGCGCTCGATAAGTGGGTCGAGATAGTAAAGGGCAAAGATAAAGTAATACTTACGTTTATGTTTTTATTTCCGTTTTTCCCCGACGATATCCTGTGTTTCGTCGCCGGACTGTCGTCTATGTCGACTCCGTATTATCTCGTAATGATAACCGTAACGAGAATAGTGAATATCGCGGTTTCGTCTTATTCCATAAACGGAAACCTTATACCGTATAATACATGGTGGGGGCTTTTGATTTGGGGGATATTATTTGCTTTTACGGCGTTTTTATGTTATCTTATATATAAATACGGCGATAAAATAGAAAACGGAGTTAAAAGGTTGTTTTCAAAGAAAAAGGTCAAAAATGGACAGGACGATACTTCACATAGATCTGAATAACTTTTTTGCGAGCGTGGAATGCAAAGAAAACCCCGATCTCGCCGATAAATACGTCGCCGTATGCGGAAGCATAGAAGACAGGCACGGGGTAGTTCTCGCAAAAAATCAAAAAGCCAAAAATATGGGCGTCAAGACGGGTATGACTATATCCGAAGCGGAAAAGGTGTGTCCGGATATAGTATTCGTTCAGGCTCATCACGATAAATATACCGTGTGGAGCAAAAAAATCAAAGCGCTTTATCTTGAATATACCGACAGAATGGAATCGTTCGGCATAGACGAAGCGTGGCTCGACGTCACGAGAAAAGGGGATATTAAGCAGGGGAAAATCATTGCAGACGAAATCAGAGAGCGGGTAAAGAAAAACTTCGGGATGACCGTGTCGGTCGGGGTAAGTTTCAATAAGGTTTTCGCAAAGCTCGGCAGCGATTTGAAAAAACCCGACGGAACGACCGTAATAGGGAGAGATAATTACAAAACTACGATATGGAAATTGCCCGTAAATATGCTGCTTTTTGTCGGCCATTCGACGTTTGACAAATTTCAGCGGATAGGAATAAACACGATAGGAGATCTTGCAAAAACCGATTATAAATACGTCAGCAAATATCTCGGCAAAACAGGGGAAAACCTTTGGATTTACGCAAACGGAAAAGACGAAGACCCCGTGCTTAAAGAAGCCGAAACGGAAGACATAAAATCGGTGGGAAACAGTATTACGTGTTATCGCGATCTCGTAAACGAAGACGACGTAGCGGTAATGTTCTCTTCGCTTTGCGAAACGGTTTCGGAAAGGCTGGTAAAATACGATATCGGCAAGGCGACCACGCTATCCATAGTCGTAAGGGACGGTAAACTCAACTGGATCACCCGTCAATGCAAACTTTCACGGCCGAGCGTGTTGTCGGAAGATTTTTTCAAAGCGGCAATGGAATTATTCCGCGAGAACTATAACTGGAACGAGACGGTGAGAAGTCTCGGCGTTTCGGTGTCCGATTTTGTCGGAGAAGAGCAAATGGCGCTCGGCGAAGAGAGCGACTATGAAAAGAAAATAAAACTTATGGAAGTCGTCGGCAGCATACGCGGGAAATACGGCGATGCGAGTTTGAAAAGGGGCTTTGCGTTTAAGGATAAGAGATTATCTAAGGAAGGCGAGAGAAACGGCGAGAGTTTGCCGAGCCGCCACGACAAAGGTTGAGCCCGATCGGAATATGGGCGACGCATAAATTTGGTCTAATCGATTGATAAAAATTTAACGATGTGATAGAATAATAACTGATTGATTTTACGGAGCGAAAAATATGATTAACGGAAAATTGCTTGTCGAAAAAATTATCACTTACGCGAAGGATTTTTTGTATCTTAACGACCT
>CAMNIW010000125.1 GCA_946540675.1 uncultured Clostridia bacterium
TGGACGATTTTTCCGCGCGTAAAAACGCGGGAAACTTCAATGCGGAAAATATCGCTTATTATATTGCGTACGCCCACGTTTTCGGAGTCAAAGTATACGTCGCGGTAAATACTCTTGTAAAAAATACGGAGTCGGACGCGTTTATGCAAACGGTCAGGACCGCTTATCTTGCGGGGGCGGATGCGTTTATAATTCAGGACGTCTTTTTGGGAAAAATATTAAAACAGGCGTTTCCCGATATTACGTTACATCTCAGCACTCAGGCGGGGGTAAATAACGCTTACGGTGCCGTATATGCGAAAGAGCACGGATTTTCTCGCGTTATACTCGCAAGGGAAACTTCCGAAAACGAAATAAGGGAAATCAGCGGTATAATAGAAACCGAGATATTCGTACACGGGGCAATGTGTACGTGCTTTTCCGGTCATTGTTATATGAGTTCGTTTATCGGCGGCAATAGCGGCAACAGGGGATTTTGTAAACAACCGTGCAGAAAGGCTTATACGCTCGCAGGTAAAAACGGGGGTAAATACGCGATTTCGCTTTCCGATCTCAATCTATCGGAAAACATTTCAAAAATTAAGGAATTAGGTGTAAAAAGCGTAAAAATAGAAGGGCGTATGCGGACACCTGAATATACCGCCTGCGCCGTCGATCTATACAGAAAAGCGATAGACGGCAAAGCGGTCGATAATCGCGATATATCTCGCGTATACAACAGGGGCGACTACACGAAGGGCTATTTGTTCGGAATTGACGGAAACATTGTTTCGGATAAGATACAAAGCCATAAAGGATCCTTTGTCGGCAAAGTCGAAAAAGTAACGAAAAACGCGATAATTGTAGGCGGTAAGGTTGATTTTTACGTAGGTGACTCGTTTAAGATCGTAAATTCGGAAGGCTATGAGACAGGCAACGCCGTTTGCGAACGAAAAGGAAACGCTTTGGCTTACAAAGGTAAAGCAACTGTCGGCGACAGCGTGAATATCACCAAAGACGTCAGGTTAAACAACAGGCTTTTATCGGTTGAAAGAAAGAAACCGTTAAATGTGTCGGTAAACATAAAAGTCGGTAAAAAACTTGAATTATCTTGTGAAAATACAAAGATTTACAGTGATGAAGCGGTTGCGGAAGCAATAAATAACGAGACAACCGCCGAAGAAATAAAAGAAAATCTTTCAAGGGTCGACAAGTATCCGTTTACAATAATTCCCGAAATAAATATAGAAGGCAAACCGTTTATTCCCAAAAGCGTGTTTAATAAACTCCGCGCTAAATTGTATGCCGAACTGTTTTACGGAAAGGTCGATAGGCGAGTCGCCGAGTATCGGAAGCCTGTTTTTACTGCCGGTCGCCTGCCATATAAAGGTATAGTTATTTCGGACTCTCCAGTTGAGACGGAAGACGGCGTAGCTTTCGTTTACGCGCCCGCCGATTATACCGCCGAGAGCGTCGGGTATATAACGTCGCTTGTTAAGGGACCGAAATTTTTGTTTGTTCCTTCGTTTTTAAGTAGTGCCGAAACGGCCGCCGTCGGTGATTTGCTATACGGTTTTGACGGGATTTATGCCGACGGATTTTCGGGCATTATGCTTGGTCGGAAGTTCGGTAAGAAGATCATATACGGCGACGGACTTAACGTTTTTAACGATATCGACTGCGCTTTTGCTTTTTCGGAAGGAGCCGACTGCGTCGTTTACTCGAAGGAATTATCGTATGCCGAACTTGACGGTATGAAAAACCGTCAATATTCGTTTAACCGCGGATCGATCCGTCTTATGGAATTATTGTATTGTCCGTACGGGCGAGACTGCGCTGATTGTAAAAGAAGAGATTTTTACGATCTTACCGACGAAATGGGGCATAAATTCACGGTAAGAAGATATAAGATCTGCGGCAAGTGCAGATTTGAGATATACAACGAACAGTTGTTATGCGGAAAGAACGATCCGACCGCATACGTGTATAATCTTGTCGGGCTTACCGAAGAACAAAAGAAGATCGTTTTGCGTGGATCGGTCGCCGACGTCGTCGCAAATTTCAAAACGACGTCGGGAAATCTTAAACGGGGCGTAAACTAAATGGAAAACGTGCTTAAATCGCTTGAATTGGATAAAATAAAGTCTATAGTTTCGGGATATTGCGTTCTCGACGGCGGAAAAGAGATAATAGACGGACTTTTACCCGCTGAATCTTATGAAGATTGCCGCTTTGAACTCGACAGGACTGACGAAGCGTATCGGTTGCTTTTTATCGGCGGAGTGAGTTCGATAGAATACTTTGACGATATAGGCGATTCTTTGACAAGGGCAAAAAAGGGTTCGGCTCTTTCTATGGGCGAATTGTTGCGCTGCGCAAGACTTATGCGAAGCGCGAGAATACTATATACTTCCGTCACGGCGTCTGTCGTCGACGCGCCTATTCTGAAGTCCGAAATTTCGGGAATATACGTCGATCAATACGTTGAAAACGAGATTTTTTCTAAAATACTCAGCGAAGACACCGTCAGCGACAACGCTTCCGAAAGGCTGTTCTCGATCAGAAAAATGATAAAGAGACTGAACGAACAAATAAGGGATCGCTTGCAGTCGTATATCAAAAGCGGGAAAGACGGCTATTTACAGGAAAACATCGTCACTATGCGCGGCGACAGATACGTTATTCCCGTAAAGAGCGAGCATAAAAACAAAATAGGCGGTTTTATCCACGACAGATCGGTGACGGGGTCGACGCTTTTTATCGAACCGACCGAAGTTCTTGAAATGAACAACGAATTAAAATCCGCCAAGATCGACGAACAACTTGAAATAGAACGGATATTATACGATTTATCGGTAAAAATCGGTATGATTTCCGACAGGCTCGAACAAAATCTTCAAATCGCATACGGAATCGACGCCGTATATGCGAAAGCGACTTATGCGTATAAGACAAAGTCGATCCGTCCGGAACTCAACGCTTCGGGTGTGATTGACATAAGAAACGGGAGACATCCGCTTATACCGAAGGACAGGGTTGTTCCCGTAAGTTTGTCGCTCGGCGAAAGTTATAATTATTTGCTTATAAGCGGGCCGAACACCGGCGGTAAGACCGTTTCGCTCAAAATGACGGGGCTTTTTACCGCAATGACGATGTGCGGAATGTTCATATCGGCGTCCGAAGGCAGTAAAATATCCTGTTTTGACAAGATTTTTTGCGATATAGGCGATTATCAAAGCATAGAGAACAGTTTGTCGACGTTTTCTTCGCATATAAAAAATATAATCGATATAACCCGATCGGTAGACGATAAATCGCTTGTTTTGATAGACGAACTCGGCGCGGGTACCGACCCTGACGAAGGGAGCGCGCTCGCTACCGCCGTCATAGGTTATCTTCTCGATAAAAACAGTTTCGGTATAGTGACGACTCACTATTCGACGCTTAAAGAGTATGCTTACGGCGAAAAGAAGATAATGAACGCGAGTATGGCGTTTGACGAGCGGACGTTTTCGCCTATGTATAAGATAAACATAGGAGTCCCGGGGTGTTCCAATGCTCTCGAAATATCGCGCCTGCTCGGTCTTGATTCCGAGATTATCGACAAGGCGACGGGATATATCGGAAACGAAAAACTATCGTTTGACAAAATCCTTCGCGCGGCGGAAAAATCAAGACAGGAAACGGACGCGCTTAAACTCGAAATACAAGAGATAAGGGATAGGGAAAAGCACGCGTTGGATGAAATAGACGCCGAACGCGAAAAACTCGACAGGGAAAAAGAGAAGTTTTACGCCAAAGCGCGAGCGGAAAGCCGAAGGATCGTAAATGAAAAACTCGAAGAAGCCGACGGAATAATCGAAGAGATAAAAGCGCTTTTCGATAAAGAAGAAATATCGGACGGGGATCTTATAAAGGCGAGATCTTTGAGAAATAAACTCGAAGATAAAAAGTACGCGCTTGAAGACGACGACAAAAAGCCCGTAAGATACAGCCCTGCCGATATAAATTCTCTTAAAGTCGGCGACAGCGTATACTACGCGCCTATGGAGACCGTATGTACGGTAAACTCTGTCAATAAGCCGAAAGGCGAATGTGAAATTTTTGTCGGAAGCGCAAGAATCAGATGTAAAATAAAAGACGTGTTTTACGTTTCTGACGGAAAAGAGAACAAGACGACTGTTTCTTTCAAAAGAGAGATAAAGTCGGCTATGACCAACGAAATAAACGTCGTCGGGCTTACGGTCGACGAAGCGTTGAGAGAAGTTGACGGTTTTTTGGATTCCGCCGTCATAAACAACGCCGAAGTCGTTAAAATAGTACACGGCAAAGGTCTTAACATATTGAACAACGCCATACACGCGTACTTGAAAAAAGACAAACGCGTCGAAGAATACAGGTACGGAAAATACGGCGAAGGTGAACGCGGAGTGACTTTTGTTAAACTCAAATAATTGATTTATTCGCGGTGTGATGATATAATAATATAAAACTATAGAGTAACAAACCTTATCAATAGTTTCCGAAAAGGCGGCTTTTCAGCCCTT
>CAMNIW010000126.1 GCA_946540675.1 uncultured Clostridia bacterium
AGATAGGTGCTCAAAACCGTATACTCGGGCGAAGACGGGCTCATCTTGCCCATGCGGAAAAGTTCCTTCATCGCCTTTTCTTCGACTTCCTTGGGCATCTTTTTGTCCTTTATCTTCCGTTCGAGTTCGGTGCGTTCGTCTTCGTCGTCGCCGAGTTCGGAGTGTATGGCTTTAAGTTGCTCGCGAAGATAATACTCTCTCTGCCCTTTTTCGACGCTCTTCCTTACCTTGTCCGCTATCTCTTTTTCGGTCTTGCCGATCTCTATCTCGTTGACGAGATAAGTATAGAATACGTAGAGTTTATCCTTGACGGACGGTATTTCCAGAACGCGTTGTTTATCGCCTTCGCGGAAATTCATATTGTACGTCGCGGAGTTCGCAAACTCGTCGGCGTTGTCGAGACTCAGTATACTGTTGAATACTTCCCTGTTTATTCTGGGCGCGGTCTCGACGTATTTCGAGAGTTCGTCCTTTACAAAGCGGAAGTACGCTTCGGTTTCGAGTATGTTGCCGAAATCGGGAACGCGCTCTCTGACGGTTACTTTGAAATAGTCTTCGCCGTCCGCGGTTTCGGTTATCTCGGCGCAGTAGAGCGCGTCGACGTTTACCCTTATATTGTCGCCCGGCATACGGTTGATATGTCTTATGCGGCATACCGTGCCTATCGGACATACGTCGCCTATCTCCGGATTTTCCGTTCTGCCGTCCTTTTGAGCGGCGACGAACACGAGAGAATCGTAACTCTCTATCGACGTATTTACGGCGTTAAGCGATTTTACCCTGCCCACGTCGAAAGCCGTAAACACGTTGGGAAGTATTACCTTTCCGCGGAGCGCGACCATGGGAAGAGTCTGCACTTCTAGGGCGAGTTTGCCCGCCGCGTCTACTCCCGAAATATCCGCGTTGTCTTTATAGCCGAAATTGTCCATTCGGAAATTTTCTCCTTTGATCGATAATAATAGTAGTATCATTATATAAGATAACTCGTTTTTTTTCAAGCGTTTTTTATAATACTCGTCGTTTCTACACACAATTTTCGCAAAATCCCGTTTGACAATAAGCGGTTTGCGGTGGTACAATATAGACGAATAAAACAAGGAGATGAGAATTATGTATAAAACGACGATAGAAGTAAACGGTATGAGTTGTTCTATGTGCGAAGCGCACGTAAACGACGCGGTGAGAAACGCCGCAAAAGTCAAAAAAGTCACGTCGTCCAAAAACGACAAGAACACGGTGATAATAACCGAAGATATGCCCGACGTCGAAAAGATAAAAGCGGCCATAGCCGCCACGGGATACGAAGTCGGAAACGCCGTTACCGAAGAATACGAGAAAAAAGGTCTTTTCTCCATATTCAAAAAGAAAAACTGAATAAATTACGGGGGCTCGGAAGTATCTCTTCCGAGCCCCGTTTGTTTGCTACGCTTTTTCTATCGCGTTTTCTATGCTCCCCGCCGTCGCTTCCTTGCCGTACTTGTCGGTTTCGGCTTTGTTGCGCTCTTCGTGAGTCATACAGCCAGCGCCGCCTATACAGCCGTTGACGCAAGCCATACCTTCGATAAAGTTTTGCGGCAAAAGCCCCCTGCTCGCTCGCATAAGGGCGATCTTACACTCTTCTATGCCGTTGCACGAAACGGCGTTGAGAGAAAACCGCGAGCCGCTCTCTTTCATAGCCTGCGCCACCGCTTCGGCAACGCCGCCGCTTCTCGCGAATATCCTGCCGAAGTAGGACGCCTGATCGAGTTTTGTCTCTTCGAGCGAGCAAACGTCTATATCCTTGCTGTCGATAAGCGCCTGCAATTCTTCAAAAGTTATCACGCTGTCGATAAGTCCCGAATATTCTTCTCTCTGAAACTCCACCTTTTTAGCCGTGCAGGGACCTATAAACACCGTCTTGCAGTCGGGCTCTTTTTCCTTGATGAATTTCGCGATAGTCCCGGCCGGCGACAAATTGTGAGAAATATTGTCTTTGAGCGTCGGGAAATTCTTTTCTACGTACGAAACGAACGCCGGACAGCACGAAGAAGTCAAAAATCCTTTTTCTTCGAGTTCCGCCGCTTCGCTTTTTGCGACCATATCCGCACCGAGAGCCACTTCGAATATATCGTCGAATCCCACCGCCTTTATCGCGGTAAGCACCTGTCCGAGTTTTGCGTATTTGAACTGACTGTATATCGACGGGGCGACGAGCGCGTATACCTTGGACTTCTTGTTCATTATGATGTCGATGACGTCGAGTATATACGACCTGTCGGTTATCGCGCCGAAGGGACACGCGTACACGCAGGCGCCGCACGCTATGCACTTTTCATAGTCGATCTTGGCTTCCTTGTTTTCGCCCATGGATATGGCTTTGACCTTGCAACTCGTTTCGCAAGGGCGTTTATAATTGATTATCGCGTTATACTGGCACGCCTTGGCGCACGCGCCGCACTCAACGCATTTGGACTTGTCTATGTAAGCCTTCTGGTCTTTGCCGAAAGTTATCGCACCCGTCCTGCACGCTTCCGCGCAACGGTGAGCAAGACAACCCCTGCACGCCGAAGTTACTTCTATTCCGCCCGACGGACAGTCGTCGCACGCTATGTCTATTACCTGTATTACCCTTTTGTTATATCTGTTGCCGCCGACGGCGAGTTTTACCCTTTCGCCAAGAATAGCACGCTCTTTATACACGCAACATCTCATCGTGGGTATCTTGCCCGGCGCTATCCACTTCGGTATTTCGATAATGTTTTCAAGAAGTTGTCCGGCAAACGCGAGCCTTGCGACTTCTTTAAGAACTTTGTACTTTAACACCTGTACCTTAGTGTCAAATTTGTGATTTCCCATAATTTTTATATTTCCTGATTTCTCCGCCGAAAAATACTTCCGTATAGTCGGTTTTTCTCAAATAATCGGCAAAACTTTCCGCCGAATTTATCCCGTCCGGAACTATCATTCCGCCGTAATCTTTCATAGCGGAATGATGAAAGTCCGTCCCGCAAGTGACGGTCAGCCCGTTTTCTTTCGCAAATTCCGCCGACTTGTCCGCAAGAACTACGTCGGCAGGCTGACAGTTTATCTCGATCCCGTCGAGATATGCGGGGTCCTGCGGTCTTATTTTACCCCTGAACGGATGCGCCTGAACCATAAACACGCCGTAATCGCGACAAGCCCTGTACATATCCGACTGAGAGCCGAAACAAAGCCCCGCAGTCTTTTTTATAAACTCTTCGGTCGCGCCGTATAAAAGATAATCGGCGTACTCGGGCACAGTAACGGTCACTTCTATCCCGAGAAACATTTTAAGCCCGATTTTATCCGCGCGGCGTTTTCCGCGTTCGTACTCCGCCAAAAAATCTTCCGCCCACTTCTTCAGGTCTTTGACGGATTCGTACCAGGCCTGACAGTGGTTTGTAAGGATTACGCCGTCATATCCCCGCGACTTCTTTATATCCGCGAGTTCTTCGACGGATAAACTGCTGCATAAACTTATTCCGGCGGAATGAACGTGCGTGTCAAGAATCATAAATCCGCTTCTCCGTTGATATATCCCATAAGTATTTTCTTCTTTCTCGCGTCGGCCTTGATAAGTTGAGCCGCCGCCACGAGCGGTATCCATTCTTTTACGTACATTTCGTCGATTCCGCTTCTCTCGCAAAACTTCGCGAAATAGTCTCCGGCGAGATCGTCTTCTCCGCTCGTCTTGAATATGAGAAAAGTCTTTGCCGCGTCCGCCGAAGCGTTGCCCTGGCTTGGGTGCGACCAGTCGAGAATATAGTGCTTTCCTTCGGGCGTTATTATGACGTTGGACGGGTTGAAGTCGCCGTGACAGACGTGGTTGTGCCGAGGCATATCCGCCATACGCATAGAGAGATCGTACCGCGTGGACGCGTCGAGATCGGACTTCAATATCTTTATAGTCATCTTGTCGTTGAACTTGGTGAGAAGCATATTCTTTTTGGAATGTATTTCACGCTGAATATCGACGAAAAGATCGAGATATTTCTCCCTTTTTTCAGGCTCTTCCTTCATCAGTTGTTCGAGCGTTTTACCGTTTATGTAATCCATTACGATAGCCCAATTCCCGGCAATTACCGTAACTTCTCTTATTTTCGGAATGTTGAGTCCCGTCTCTTCCACCCGCGCCTGGTTTATGGCTTCGTTAAGGACGTTGGACTTGGAATAATTCCTGTCGAAAAGTTTTATCAGCCTGTCGCCGTCGACGAATATCTTTTTATCCGGACGCTCGGCTACGAGATTTTCAAACATTTCGGTTACTCCTTTTAATTAAAAAACAAAGTCGGAAAACCAACTTTGTTTAATTATGTTTTATATTATATCATATAAGTTCCGATATTGCAATGGTTTGAAACGATATTGCCTTTTCGGAATTTCATACGACCGTAGTCAGAAACGCTATGAAAGATCCGTTGGTCGGTCTCTCGTATTTGTCGAAATATCCGCCGAGCATAGCGCATTCCTTGTATATCTTCCCTTTGCCGAAAGACACTTCGATGGCGTTTCTTATAT
>CAMNIW010000127.1 GCA_946540675.1 uncultured Clostridia bacterium
TAAATATTTCCGTAATAGTCGATATTCTTTACGGTTACAGCATCCCCGAAGTCGCGTACAACATACAAAAGAACATCAAACACAGCGTCGAATCGATGTCGAAGTACAAAATCGGCAACGTCGACGTAAAAGTAAACGGCGTTATTTTCCCGGAAGAAAACAGTCTTGATTGATTTTTCGCAACGGACATTTCCGTTGCGAATTGTTTATGAGGTTATATGAGAAGAGATGCGAGAGAGGCAGTATATAAAATACTTTTCGCCGAAATATTTAACGACGGCGCGGATGACGCGTTTTTGAAAGAAACCTACGCCGAACAAAAATTATCGAAAGAAGACGCGGCTTTCGCGGACGAATTATTATCTAAAATACGCGAAAACAGGTCTGAAATCGACGCCGTGATATCCGATAAGGCAAAAGGGTATACGATAGAGAGAATATACAGCACTGACAGGTGCGCGCTTACGATCGCCATATGCGAGATCTTGTTTTTTAACGATATTCCGTCTATAGTTTCAATAGACGAAGCCTTATCTTTAGTCCGCAAGTATTCTACCGAAGAGAGCCTTAACTTTGTAAACGGTATACTTGCCACCGTTAAAAAGGAGTACGATAAATGAATTTGATCGACGGCAAACTCGTTGCTTCCGAGATAAGAAAGGAAATAGCGGAAAAAATAGCGGACGCCAAGACCCGCTACGGAAAGTCTTTCAGACTTACCGTTATCATTGCGGGCAACGATCCCGCATCCGAAATATACGTCAGGAATAAGGCTAAGGCGTGTGAAGAAGTGGGAATCGAATCGGAGACTGTGCGA
The DNA here is from genome assembly GCA_946540675.1 of uncultured Clostridia bacterium. Lineage (GTDB taxonomy): Bacteria > Bacillota > Clostridia > Christensenellales > Borkfalkiaceae > UBA10281. The sequence goes on from CAMNIW010000127.1 coordinate 818, forward strand.
CTTCCTAAAGACGTCGCTCAGACTGAAATAAGCCGCATAATAAAAGAAAAGGTTTCCGACCCCCGCGTCGACGGCATACTTATTCAGTTGCCGCTTCCTGAACATCTCGACGCCGATAAACTTTTAGCGCTTATCCCTGCGGAAAAGGATGTAGACGGATTTTCCGACGGAAACGTTGCGAAACTTACGCGTGGCGACAGTGACGCACTATTGTCATGTACGCCGCACGGTATAATAAAGTTGCTCGATTATTACGGTATTCCGCTTGCAGGTAAACGCGCCGTAGTGATCGGCAGAAGCAATATAGTAGGGAAGCCTATGGCTTTTTTATTGCTCGGCAGGGACTGTACCGTGACGATATGCCACAGCAAGACAAAAGATCTTAAAGAAATAACCAAAACCGCCGACGTCATAGTATGCGCCGTCGGTAAAAAACATATTTTAACCGCCGATATGGTCAAGGACGGCGCAGTGGTCGTCGATGCGGGAATAAACCGCGTCGACGGTAAAATTTACGGCGACGCCGATTTTGAAAACGTATCGAAAGTCGCTTCATACATAACGCCGGTTCCCGGCGGAGTCGGTCCGATGACCATAACGATGCTGCTTTATAATACCTATACGGCGGGTATACGTAAATTGAAATATGAATAGAGAGCAGTTCTCGGTTAAATACGGCGAATATCTCTCCTTATTTAACGAATACGCAAAAAACAGTATGACGAACGTCGGAGCGGCGGAAAAACTTGCCGAAGCGATGAAATACAGTATGTTTGTCGGCGGAAAGAGAATTCGCCCGATAATTCTGCTTGCGATGTGCGACCGCTTCGGAGTTTCCCGCGATGTATCTATGCCGTTTGCGCTTGCGCTGGAATGTATACATACGTATTCGCTTATACACGACGATCTTCCGGCTCTCGACGGAGACGTTATCAGGCGCGGACATCCTACCAATCACGTCAAATACGGCGAAGCGACCGCTATACTTGCGGGCGACGCCCTTCTCAATTTTGCCTATGAAACCTTGTTTTCGGTATGCAAGGACGAAAATGCCGTTTGTGCGGCGTCCTATATGGCGAAATGCGCGGGCGCACATGGTATGCTGTCCGGACAGGAGTTGGATATGGAAAGCGAAAATTCTGAAGAAATTTCGCTTGAAAAACTTAATCGCATATACGGATTAAAGACAGCAAAACTGCTTACCTGTCCGATAGCGTGCGCCTTTATCCTTTCCGGAAAAGATTTCAAAATCGCCGAAGATTTCGGAAATAAATTCGGTTTATTGTTTCAATACGCCGATGACTATAAAGACGTCTATGCGACGGCGGAAACGCTCGGAAAATCGATCGGTAAAGATGAAGAAGACGGCAAATTGACCGCATATAAAATATTCGGCGAAAACTTGAAACGTGTTATTTGTGAATTAAAGGACGAACTTATCTCGCTTTCCGCGTCGATAGACGAAAGCGGGTTTTTAAGAAACGTTATGGAAACGGTAGCGGAGATATGAGATTAGATCGATATCTATTTGAAAACGGCTACTATACATCGCGCACTAAAGCGGAAGAAGCAATAACCCGCGGAGAAGTTTTCGTATTCGGCAAACAGGTCTTAAAACCTTCGTACAACGTGGAAAGCGATGCGGATATAAGCGTATCCGATGTTGCGAAAAATTTCGTTTCTAACGGCGGATATAAACTCGAAAAGGCTTTTTCGGATTTTTCGGTTGACGTCAACGGCTGTGTTTGCGCCGATATAGGCGCAAGTACCGGCGGATTTACCGACTGTCTTTTAAGAAGGGGAGCGAAAAAAGTCTTTGCGTTAGACGTGGGGCAAAGTCTTTTGGACCAAAGACTCGCAAACGACCCGAGAGTTACGGTTATTGACAACTGCAACGCAAGAGACATATCAAAACAAACTTTCGGCGACCCTATCGATTTTGCGGTATGCGACGTAAGTTTTATTTCACTCACTTACGTATTGAAGCCGATTTACGATATACTTATCGAAAACGGAATGGCGGTTGTGCTTATAAAACCGCAATTTGAATGCGGTAAGAGATTTCTCAACAAAAACGGTATTGTTACTAATCGCGACGCAAGGGTATCGGCTCTTTCAAAAATACTCGATTTTTGCGACAAAATCGGTTTTACTACGATAGATTTGACGTTTGCTCCGATAAGGGAAAATAAAAACGTCGAATATCTTGTCTGCTTGACGAAAAACGGTAGCGCCGTGGCGAACAAATCGTTTATTGACGGTAAAATCAAAAACCTTCCTTAAATTACAGGGTATAATTATGAAAATAGGAATTTTTACAAAACCTGAAAATGATAACGACGCTTTAAGGCTGTTTTGCGATTTGCTCGACGAACGTAAAACCGAATATTTCTATATCGAAACCGAAAAATCCGCCGTTCCCGATGTAATCGCCGTTTTCGGCGGCGACGGAACCATTCTCGCGTCGTCATCGTACGCCATAAAGCACGACGTGCCTTTGATTGCGATAAATACCGGAACGGTAGGCTTTTTAAGCAGTTTTGAAAAAAGCGAAGTCGAACGCGCCGTTGAAATTTTACACAGCGACAAATACAACGTTTCAACTCGGAGTTTACTTAAAATACGCGGAATAAAAGGCGAGTATATCGCCTTGAACGACGCGGTGGTCGAAAGGGATAAAGCGATCCGCGGAAAAACCGTCGTAAGTAGACTGAATCTCAGTTTAGCCGGAAAATCTGTATATAATCTCAGTTCTGACGGCATTATCATCGCGACCCCTACCGGCTCTACGGCGTATTCGCTGTCCGCCGGAGGCGTAGTGCTTACTCCTAATCTCAATTCTTTTATAGCGACGCCGATATGCGCTCATTCCTTAAGATCGAGACCGATAGTTTATCCCGATGACAATAAAGCCGTTATAACAATTCTGGAAAACTCCTGCGGTTCGGTTTTAAGCGTAGACGGAAAACCCGTTGAAAGTATAAAAGCGGGGCAGTCGGTCGTCGTAGAGAAATCTTCGTATACTCTTAAACTTATAGAGAAAGAAGACAATTTCTTCGACAGATTATTCAAAAAATTAGGTTAAATTATGGAAAAAACGTCAAGACAAGATAAAATCATCGAACTTATCGAGTTATATGAAGTCGACACGCAGGCGGAACTTGCCGACCTTTTGAACGGCGTCGGCTACGACGTTACGCAGGCTACCGTATCCCGCGACATCAAAGAACTCGGTCTTATCAAAGTTTCCGGCCGTGAGAAAAAATTCCGATATGCAGTAAATAGAGCGGACGATAGAAACACCGATAATAAAAATCTTACTTTATTCAAAAACTGCGTTCTTTCCATCGATAACGCAAATAATCTTATCGTTGTTAAGACGTTGAGCGGACACGGAAACTCTGCAGGAATAATTATCGACGATATGAAGTTGCCCGACATACTCGGCAGTATTGCGGGTGACGACACGATATTGATTGTGGCAAAAAGCGAGACGAGTGCGCTTGCCGTAGTTGAAAAACTCAGGAAAATATTACATTGATCGGTAGATTATGCTGAAAAGTCTTGAACTTAAAAACATAGCCCTTATAGATAAAGCAACGATAGAATTCGATAAGGGT
>CAMNIW010000128.1 GCA_946540675.1 uncultured Clostridia bacterium
TGGAACGTTATGCAGTACGCCGTGCTTTTAATGATGTTCGCGCAGGTTTCGGGACTCAAAGCGGGCGAACTCGTCCACGTCATAGCGGACGCTCACATATACGACAGGCATATCCCGTCGGTAAAGGAAATGCTCCAAAATCCCGAATACCCCGCGCCGAAACTTTGGATAAACCCCGAAGTAAAGGATTTTTACGACTTTACGGTGGACGATTTCAGGCTCGAAGGGTACGAGGCGACCCCGCTTAAAGAGCGGTTGGAGGTAGCCGTATGATAAGGGCCATCGTCGCGGTGGACGAGAAGTGGGGAATAGGCAAAAAGAACGACCTTTTGTTTCATCTCCCCGCGGATATGAAGTATTTCAGGGAAAAGACCAAAGGAACGACCGTATGTATGGGTTATAACACCCTGCTTTCTTTCCCGGGATCGAAACCGCTCCCGAACAGGAAAAATATAGTCATTTGCCCCGAAGGAGTAACGCCCGAAGGGGTGGTCGTTACCCACACTTTGGAAGATATGCTTAAAGCCGTAAAAGAAGAAGACCGCGACGTTTACGTAATAGGCGGAGCGATGTTCTATCATACTATGCTCCCGTACTGCGAAGAAGCGCTCGTCACGAAGGTCGCCGCGGACGGAAAAGCCGAAGTCTTTTTCGATGATCTGGACGAGAGCGCGGACTTTGCGTGCGTATCGGAAAGCGCTCCCGTCGTGACCGAAGGTTACGAAATAAGGTTTACGGTATACAAAAATCTCAACGTGAGGCGGTTATGAAGATAGATTTTTCGGGAATTGCGGAAAGGGAAACGCCTGAGTTCAAGGGCGGCAAAAAGTCGGTCTACTTAAAGACGATAGAAAAAAACGACGTCAAGTTCATTATGGCGCGTGTTCCCAAGGGAGCGAGCGTCGGTATGCACAAGCACCTTTTCGACAGCGAAACGATATACGTATTGTCGGGCAGGGGCAAGGCTATGTGCGACGGCTCGACCGAGATGCTGGAAGCGGGCAGCATACATTTTTGTCCGAGAGAGTATTCTCACACGGTGACTAACGAATACGACGAAGATCTCGTGTTTTTCGCCGTCGTTCCGAAACAGATATGATGCCGTTTTATATAAGGACTGATATTATAAAAGGGGTTGTCGATTGTCGCGGCGGCCCCTTTTTATTATAAAAGGGGTTGTCGATTGTCGCGGCGGCCCCTTTTTATTATAAAAGGGGTTGTCGATTGACGCGGCGACCCCTTTTTTACGAAACGGCGTATTTGGTCATAAGTTTTATAAGCCGAGAGATGCGGTCGGTCAGTATCATTCTTTCCGAGTCGGTCATATCGCGCCCCGAGAAGCGGTCGAGATCTATTTCCAGTTTGTCGAGATCGTCTTCGTCTTCGATTTCGGGCGATCTTTCGCGTACGCGCGCTATATATTTTTTTATCTCCGACGGGTTTATGCAGTAATCGGCGGTCTTTTTGCCGTACATTTTCTCGGTCGGGAGATATTCGGCTCGCTTAAACGGCGAACTCTCAAATGGAACGAACAGTTTTTCGGCTATTGTCTTTTCGGCGTTTTTTTCGGCTTTTTCACGCCTTTTCACAATCGCTTTGCATATCGCCTTTTGCGACGCGAGCAGTACAAGCAGCGCCATACACGCAGCCTTAAAAAGAAGCGCTATGCACAAAAAAGTCGTAACGGTATCGGAAATATTGTCGTTCATCGCGTCTACCGCCGTTTTCAGCGACACCGCCGCGTCAAAGGCGGCGAGAGCAAAGTATATTCCCGTTTTGTCCGCCGCGCCCGCTCTCGGCGAAAACGCGCCTATTATGAATATCGTCGCCAAAAGCGCGCACGCGGCGGCGTAGACGACGGGAACCGAGGCGTATTCGAAGTCCGATTCGGCGATAAAACCGATTATATCCGTAAAAAAAGAGTCCATATTATCCCCCTTGGCGTTATACGCTGATTATTGCCGTAAAAAAATTTTTTATAGGTCAATTCCGCGCGGATTTTAGCATAAAATGTAACAGCGGAGATTTTTATGTATTCCGAGATAGACGAAAGGACGGTAAAAGAAGCGGAATTTATTCTTAAAGAAAACGCCACGGTAAGAAAGACCGCCGAAGTTTTCGGGGTGGGCAAGTCCACCGTGCATTACGATATGACTAGAAGACTTAAAGGGATAGACGAAGAACTTTTCGGGAAAGTCGCCGACGTTCTCTTTATCAACCTGTCGGAGCGGCATATCCGCGGCGGTATGGCAACCAAATACAAGTACGGGAGCGGAGTTTTTGCGAAAAAGCCGAGAACGTGCCTTAAATCGGCGTCTGAAAACGAAAAAAAAGACTTTTAATTCCATAAAAACGCCGAAACTGCGGTTAAGACTTGACAAAACGCGGAAAATGTGTCTATAATTAGTAAGAAATACAAACGGAGAAAGATTATGGAAGCATTTTTGAACTGGGTCAAAGACAATACTTTATATTGCGCCATCGCCGCCGCCGCGCTTATTATCCTATTGATAATAGTGATCGCGCTCATCGTCAAGAAGGCGAAGAAGAAAAAGAAGAAGAACGCGCAAAATATTCTTAAAACCGAAGATCTGCCGACTACGCCCGTTGAAGACGAGCCGGAAGAACAACCCGAAGAAAAACCCGATCCCGAAAAAGCCGAGATGAACTGGCTTAAAGGAGAAGAACAGGCGAAAAAACCCGAAGCGGTCGAAGAAAAGAAAGAAGAGCCGACTGAAGAAAAGGTAGAAGAACCCGTCGCCGAGCCCGAAGAATCGACGGAAGTAAAGGAAGAAGCGGAAGAAAAGACCGAAGAACCCGAAGTAAAGGAAGAGCCCGTCGAAGAAAAGGCGACGAAAGAAACGGCGGAAGAAAAGAAGGAAGAATCCGTAACGGTCGAAGAAAAGAAAGAAGAAACCGAAAAACCGACCGCCAAAAAGTCTGCTCCCAAGGCGAAAACGGCTAAAAAAGAACCTGCCAAGGAAGAACCCGTAAAAGAAGAGAAAAAAGCCGTCGCCAAAATAAAGGTCGACAACGGCGAAGAGAAAAAGGGTCTCGGCAAGTGGGTAGTCAAAGAAAAAGGCGAAGACGAATTCAATTCGTACCTGCTCGCCAACAACGGACAAATTCTTTTAAGCAGTGAGATATATTCCACCGCCGAAGGCGCCGTAAAAGGCATACAGACCATAAAGAAAAATATCGAAGTCGGCACTTTCCAGATATATTGCGACAAAAACCGCAACTACTATTTCAAATTGAAGACCGCGCAAAACAAATTCCTTTGCGCCGGCGAAACGTATAAGACGAAGACGGCTTGCCAAAGCGCGATAGAAAGCGTCAGGAAGTTTGCCGAGTCTCCGATATCCGAAACCGTCGAACAGGAACTTACGGTCATCAAATATACCGTCCCCGCGGACGACGCCGACGTCGTCGTAAAAGACGCGTACGCAGGCAAGTGGAAGATCGTGGAAGTCGACGGAATGTATATGGCTCAACTTTTCGCTTCCAACGGCGAACTGCTTTTGTCCAGCGAAGCGTATTCGCAAACCGCGTCCGCAAAGAGCGCTATAAATACCATAAAGACCAACGGCATAAGCGGAAACTTCGTAATAGACAGCGACAAAAAAGGCAGGTACTATTTCAAACTCAGGAATGCGCAAAAGTCGACTCTTTGCGTAGGCGAGACCTATTCGCAGGTGTCTTCCTGCCAAAGCGCGATAGAGAGCGTAAGAAGGTTTTTGAAGACCGCGAAACTCGTCGAACCCGCTCCGGAGAAAGAAGTAGCGGCGACCGAAGACAAATAATATTTAATATAATAGAAGGAATGCCCGTAAGGTATTCCTTTTTATTATGCCCGTCATCTTTGTCCTTGCGCCTACGTCCGCAAAGCGGATATTCTTACCGATGTCCGCAACAACTAACCGTCATTGCGAGCGAACACAGTGAGCGTGGCAATCTCCGTATATAGCGGCGGTATAGAACAGTCAACAGACCGCAGTAGATTCCCGCGTTCGTTTCACTCACTCGGAATGACAATAGACCGTCTGTCCTTGCGCCTACGTCGTTTTACCGCCGTCGCTACGGTCGCGCGGCGTTTTCGACGGGCTTTTCGATGCTATGAAAAAATTTTTCATTTTTTATTGAAAAAACGCTTGCTTTTTTGGAATAAATTTGATATAGTAAAAAAGCGCTTTGGGAGCATAGCTCAGTTGGGAGAGCATCTGCCTTACAAGCAGGGGGTCATAGGTTCGAGCCCTATTGTTCCCACCATTTGCGATTGGTTTCCAAAGAAATCAACCAAAAACAAGAAGGGAACGACGCCTTACGCTTTGTTTCCGAAATATGCGGGAATGGCTCAGTGGTAGAGCGTCACCTTGCCAAGGTGAACGTCGCGAGTTCGAATCTC
>CAMNIW010000129.1 GCA_946540675.1 uncultured Clostridia bacterium
AAAGTCGCACACGCTCTTTACGATGATCGGAACGGGCTTGGGGTCGCTCGCGTGGTTGGCAGTGTAAACTACCGCATAAGACTCCATATCGAGCCCCGCGGTGTGCTGATACTGCGAATAGACCTGCTTTTCTAAAAGTTCGCGGCTGGCGACGACCGTACTTCCGCACGCCATAGGTCCTATGTATGCGTGACACGGATTTTCGGGAGAATCGACCGCCTGTCTGAGATAAGGGACTATCTCTTCGGGTATCGCTTCCGACGTCGAACGCGGTAAAAACCCGAGATTGCCGTATACTATATTAGCCTTTTCCGGACTGACGAATTTACCCGCCGAATAGTTCCATACGAGATCGGGAACTATGACGTCGCCGTACATTTGCTCTTCGAACTCGGTCTTCGCGATCCCCGCGGCGATGCCGACCATTATTATGTATCTCGGACGAAACGCGTATATCACCTTCATCGCGGTTGCCGCCGCGGCGGTCATTCCCATTTCGTTTATCTTGGCGTGTACCAAAGAACGAGTCTTCCCGTCGCGCTCGAAAGTCGCGACGTCATATATCTGCTCGTCGCCGGCAAAGGTCTTGGCTCGCCAGTCGTGAAAATGCATAACGGCGTTGAATTCGGTCGTCGTCACCGAAAGAAGAGCCACGTCAGTATCGTATCTTTTTTTTATCATATAATTTCTCCGTTTATACGGCGATACCGCCTTTATAAACCGCGACGTAAAAAGCCGCCGCCACTATATTGCTTATTATACCATAAACAGCGGAAAAATCAAGAGTTTATAATTATTTTTACAAAAAAAGAATAGCGGCAACTTTACGGTTTTGTTATATTCGGCTTTGTGCCGAGCGATATTGTCCGACGGCAAGTTAAGGATATATTAAATATAACTTTGACGAAGGTCAAAACATAACGCAATGCTTGTTTTGCGTATAACTTTCAGCCGCAATGCCGAAAATATAACTTATTTATTTGAAAGCCCGCTGTTTTTGCTTTTCGCGAAATACAGCGGGCTGAAGGTTTTTATCACGCTCGTTTATAAGCCTTCGACTCCTTAACCGAAAATCGGGTCTAACCTATTTACACTTTGAATACTTATTTTAAGCCGTTTCAATCGTTTTCTTCTTCGGACATAGATAATACGTATCTGCGCAGTCGTCCGGCTTTTTTCAGGTCTTTTTCGACGCCCTGTCCTTTCTCATAAAGTTCCGCGAGTTTTTCAGCCGCGGACGCGTATTTCTGCTCTGTGCCGCGTTCGAGATACTTCCTTGCCGTCGCATAGTTGCGCGAAACGTAATTGCCGCTCAGATAAAAGTTCGCAAGCGCCAAAGACGCTATTCCGTTGCCGCCTTCGGAAGCCTTATTCATAAGCCGAATCCCTTCTTCGGTATCGACGGGCGTTCCTTTGCCTTCCAGATAACAAAGCGCCGCGTTTGCCATACCCGAAAGAGATCCCATTTCGGCGGATCTCAGATAAAATTCAAACGCTTTTCGGACGTTCTTATCCGTTCCGATGCCGTTTTCCGACATAACGGCGACGCGGTTGGCGGCTTCGGGATCGCCCTGCTCAAAGGCTTTTTTATACCATAAAAACGCTTTTTCGTCGTCTTTTTCTACGCCGTCGCCGAAATAATACATACAAGCGATATAGTACGAAGCAAAATAGTCCCCCATTTCGGAAGCCTTTTTATACGTTTCGAGCGCGGCGGAATACTCGCCGTTTTTAAGATATTCGGTCGCCTTGTCGGTCAGTCCGACGCATTTTTCGTTCATTTCAAAAATACCGCCTTATAAATTTTTCCGATTTCGTTTCCCGTATCGGAAACGGGAACGCCTTAATTGACGTTTTCATCTTTTTTTCTCAACAAATCGTACGTTAAACACAGGGGTTTTGACGCCAAACCGCCCTTGACGATCTTTCCGTCGATCCTGAAACACTCTTGCAGCATCGTTTCGGTGAACACCTCTTGCGGAGTTCCGAAAGAATATACTTTACCGTCTTTCAACGCAAGCAATTCGTCGGAATAACGGGAAGCGAGATTGAGATCGTGCAAGACCATAATTATAGTCGTACCCTGCGTTTCGTTAAGTTTTTTCAAAAGTTCCAGAACTTCAAGTTGATGACACAGATCCAGATAGGTGGTAGGCTCGTCCAAAAGTATGATGCCCGTTTGCTGTGCAAGCGCCATAGCGATCCACACGCGCTGCCTTTGTCCGCCCGAAAGATAGGCGATCTCCCTGTCGCGGAATTCACTCATATTCGTAACGCCAAGAGCCCACTCTATTATCTCTCTGTCCGTCTTCGTAAGTCTGCCGAACCCTTTCTGATACGGGAATCTCCCGTAAGACACAAGTTCGAAACAAGTGAGCGTTCCCGGAGCGTGCGGCGCTTGCGGCAAGACGGCAAGTTCCTTTGCAATATCCTTGTTTTTAAGATCTCCGACGTCCTTTCCGTTTATGATCACCGCTCCGCCCGCTTTCGGTATGATCCTTCCTATCGCTTTAAGCACGGTGGATTTGCCGCAACCGTTAGCGCCGATAATAGACGTGATACCGCCCTTTTTGAAGCCTACGTCAAGTTCCGGCACAATGATCGTTTTGTCGTAACCGACGGCAAGTTTTTCGGTTTTTATTGCGTTCATTTTTTCACCTCGACCTGATAAGCAGATAAAGAAAATACGGAACGGAAAGAACGGATACGAAAATCCCCGTAGGTATATTCATAAAAATTTCCACGTCTTCGACAAGTATGTTAGCGGCGATGATTATGACAGCCGACGCGACGCCCGACGCGGGAATAAGATACCGCGTGTCCGTGCCGACTATTCTCCGTGCGATATGCGGCCCGATAAGCCCCAAAAAGAAGAAATTTCCCCCGAACGCCACGGAAGCCGACGACATACCCACCGCCAAAAAAGCCAGCAACGCGAACGAAACTTTTACGTTTACCCCTAACCCCGTCGCTATGTCGTAACCGAGATTTATCGCGTTAAGCGTTTTCGTCTCGTGCATCGCAACCGCACCGAATACGGACAGCCAGACGAACAGTATCGATATATATTCCCATTTCGTTCCCCAAAGTTCGCCCGAATTCCAACGTTGAATGAATTCGAGTTTGGTTTCGTCGAGAACGTACATCATAAAAGTTCCGATCGCGGAATAGCACGCGCCCATAGCGACGCCCGTCATGACAAGTTTTGTCGACGATAACGGCTTTTTGCGTTTTGTGCCGAGCAAATAGATAATCGCGGCGGATATAAGTCCGCCGATCAGTGCCAATACGGGCAACAGTACGGGTATATCGACCGTCCCGACGATAAGCGCGACGTACAGCGTAACGAAAAGCGAAGAGCCGTCCGCAACCCCCAAAGTTCCCGGAGATGCGAGATCGTTATGCAAAAGGTTCTGCATGATAACACCGCTCGCACCCATTCCGAAACCGACTAAAACGGCAAGACAAAGTCTCGGCAGGCGGAAACCGAATATTACGAGTTTCGTCGCAGCGGTGCCGCCGCCGAAAATGGTTTTTATCACGCTCGCAAAGTCTATCGCATACGGTCCCATACAACAGCCGAGCAAAAAAACAAGCAACAGCAAAACGAACAGGAAAACGATTTTTATAACGCGTCCGCGCTTTCTTTCGGCAAGAGTAAGTTTTCTTTCAGCCATTGAAGTGATCGCCCTCCTGCCTGCGGGATACAAACACAAAGAACGGAACGCCGACTATCGTTATCAAAAGACCTATCGGAAATTCGAGTCCCGGATTTATGATCCTTGCGATAAAATCCACGACCGCAACGAACACCGCGCCGTACACGGCGCACGTCGGCAGGACGAAGCGATAATCGGTCCCCACCATATAACGGGCAATATACGGGATCATAAGTCCTATATATCCGACGGGGCCGATAATTATCACCGCAACCGCCGAAAGAACGAGTACGATAACCGTTGAAAGCGCCTTTGTGACCACGGTGTTTGCTCCGAGCCCTTTGGAAACGTCTTCACCCAAATTCATGACCGTAAGCGATCGGGATATTATCAGCGACGCGGCGACTCCGCCGACGAAGAACGGAAGCGCTAAGTAAACGTCTTTCCAGATAGTGTTTGCCGAACTGCCGCTCGTATAGCGCACCATTTCGTTCATAAGCCCGAATTTCAATATGATCGCCATGGTAAAAGAAGACAAGAGCGTAGAAATCGCCATACCCGAAAGAACCATTCTATCAGGCGTTATCCTGCCCTTGCCTACGTACGCTATCAGATATATGGCGAGAGTTACGACCCCCGCTCCGAGCGCCGAAATCCCCATCTTCTCAAACCTGCCCGCCGCGGGGAAAAAAGCAAGGACTATGACGACGCCCAAGGTCGAACCGGAAGAAAGGCCCA
>CAMNIW010000130.1 GCA_946540675.1 uncultured Clostridia bacterium
TGTATTTCGGCAACTACGACTTCTGGTACAAGACCAGCCAACTCATAGCCCGTCAACAGCGCGAGCAAAACAAAAAAGCCGAACAGCGAGCCAAGGAACTCAAAGAATTCATCGCGAGATTCTCCGCCAACGCGTCCAAGTCAAAACAGGCGACCGCGAGAAAAAAGGAACTCGAAAATCTCACGATAAACGACATAAAGGTTTCGTCGAGAAAGTACCCGTATATCAATTTCAAGTACGAAAAAGAGATCGGCAACGACATACTTTTCGTAGAAAACCTGACCAAGAAAGGGTATTTCGAGAACGTTTCGTTTACCGTTCAGAAGGATGAGAAAATAGGCATAGTCGGCAAAAACAGCAAAGAGATAACTATGCTTTACGATATTCTGACGGGCAAAGAACAGGCCGACGGCGGGTCTTACCGCTGGGGCAAGACGATAACGACGACCTATCTTCCGCAAAACAACGACGAGTTTTTCAACGGTTGCGAACTTTCGCTTGTGGACTGGCTCAGCAGGTATTCTTACGACCATTACGAAGAATTCGTGCGCGGCTGGCTTGCGAGAATGCTCTTTTCCGGTGAAGAGTCGCAAAAAAAAGCGTGCGTCATATCCGGCGGCGAAAAAGTCAGGTGTATGCTCGCTAAAATGATGCTTCAGGCAGGCAACTTTATGATAATGGACGAGCCGACCAACCATCTCGATCTCGAAAGCATAACGGCGCTCAACGACGGGCTGATCAACTTCAAGGGGTGTATGCTTCTGACCAGCCACGACCGCGAACTTATGAACACCGTTTGCAACCGTATCATAGAAATAGACGGAAAGAAAGTATACGACAGACCCGTCACTTACGACGGTTATCTCGAAGAAATTATGGAGGCGAATAAATGAAAACGATTCTCGTAACAGGCGGAGCCGGATATATCGGCAGTCACACCACGATAGAACTCATCAACGCGGGTTACGACGTGGTTGTGGTAGACAATCTTTACAACAGCAAGACCGAAGCGGTCAGGCGAGTGGAAAAGATAGTGGGAAGACCCGTAAAATTCTACAAATACGATATTTGCGACAAGGACGCAATGCGCAAAGTCTTTTCGGAAAACGACGTCTCGGCGGTCATCAACTTCGCCGGGTACAAAGCCGTTGGCGAATCGGTATCCAAACCCATAGAGTACTACGAAAACAACATCGGCGGAATGCTCGCGCTTATAGACGTAATGCGCGAATTCAACGTCAAAAATCTCGTGTTCTCGTCGTCCGCCACGGTATACGGAAATCCGCATAAAGTACCCATAACCGAAGATTTCCCCTTGTCGACGACCAACCCGTACGGCAGCACGAAACTCTTTATCGAATATATCCTGAAAGACCTTGCCAAAGCCGACAAGGAATTCAATATAGCGATACTCCGTTACTTCAACCCCATCGGCGCGCACGAATCGGGGCTTATCGGCGAAGATCCCAACGGCATACCCAACAACCTTTGCCCGTACATAACCAAAGTGTGCGTGGGTAAACTCAAACAAGTCAACGTCTTCGGAAACGACTATCCCACCCGCGACGGCACGGGAGTGCGCGATTATATACACGTAGTCGACCTTGCCAAAGGTCACGTTCTCGCCGTAAACAAACTTCTCACGGGGTCGGGGCTCTTTATCGTAAATCTCGGCACGGGCAGGGGATACAGCGTTCTCGAAATGATAAACGCGTTCTCCAAGGCTCTCGGCAAAAAAGTCCCTTACGTCATCGCGCCGCGTCGACCGGGCGACATACCCGAATGCTATGCGGATCCTTCTCTCGCCTATAAACTTATAGGATTTAAGGCGGAGAAGACTCTGGACGATATGTGCCGAGACGCTCTCAACTGGCAAATCAAGAATCCGGACGGCTATCCGGACTAAGTAAAAAGACCGGTCTGTCCGGTCTTTTTCGTTTTACGCGGAAGATGAAACTGAAAACGCTTATAGAAAAGGCGGATCGTATGATCCACCCCGAAAGATACACCTGCCTTGCCTGCGGAAGAGAAATTTTCGACGGCGGAAGATTTTGTGCGGACTGCGAAAAAGCCGCGCCGTATATAGGCGGAGATTTTTGCGCTCGTTGCGGCAGAAAAACGGTAACGTTTACGGAAGTTTGCGACAATTGCAAGAATACCGTCCTTAACTTCGAGTTTGCGAGAAGCGTATTTACTTACGAAGGGATCGCGGTTAAGATGATAGGAAAATTCAAATTCGGCGGCGCGCCGTATATGGGCGAAGAATTTGCCGAACTTATCGCCGACAAGGTTATAGGATCCGGGATAGCGTGCGACGTCGTGACGTACGTCCCGATGACTCGCAGGGAAAAACGCAAAAGGGGTTACAACCAAAGCGAGAAGATAGCCGCCGCTCTCGGCAAAATTTTGGGCGTTGAAGTAAAGCCGCTCGCGGAAAAGGTGAAGGAAACGCCGCGGCAGGTCGGACTTTCGGGCAAAGCGCGCAAGGAAAATCTGGAAGGGGCGTTCGCCGTGAAAAAGAGAAAAGAAGTAAGGGGAAAGAGAGTTATACTTGTCGACGACGTGATGACCACGGGCGCGACCGTAAACAACGTAGCGGCAAGGCTGAAAGGGGCGGGCGCGAAAAGCGTATACGTCTTTACGGTCGCTTCCGCCGTTCCCCCAAGGATCGGGATTTTGTAATATTGTGGGGAAAAATTCGCATATTTTTCCAAATCTTCACGAAAAAACATTGTAAAATTCCCGTAAATATAGTAAAATATAAATAATAACTAATTATACGCGGAGTTCCGTCGTCGGAAGCCGCGTAGGCGGAGTGGCAGATGGGACTTATAAGGTTCATATTAAACAGCGATTCGAGAAGAAGTTTAAGGCGCATAAGGAAACAGGCGGAAAAGATAATGGAACTTTCGCCCAAGTACGAGAGTATGACCGACGCCGAACTCAAAGAGCAGACCGACGTGTTGAAAGGTCGGCTTAAAAACGGCGAAACTCTCGACGATATAATGTACGACGCGTTCGCCGTCGTCAGAGAAGCGGCTCACCGCGTGCTCAATATGCGGCACTATCTCGTCCAACTTATGGGCGGCATATGCGTGCATCAGGGAAGAGTCGCCGAACTCAAAACGGGCGAAGGTAAAACGCTTATGGCTACGCTTCCCGCATATCTCAACGCTCTTTCCGAAAAAGGCGTTCACATAGTCACGGTCAACGACTATCTCGCAAAGCGCGACGCCGAGTGGATGGGAAAGATATACAGATTTTTGGGTCTCACCGTCGGGGTAAACGTTCACGAACTCACCGACGATCAGAAGCGTCAGGCTTACGCCGCGGACATAACTTACGGCACCAACAACGAATTCGGTTTCGATTATCTCCGCGACAACCTTAAGATCCGTATGAAAGATATGGTTCAAAGGGGACTCAACTTCGCCATAGTCGACGAAGTGGACTCCATACTTATCGACGAAGCGAGAACGCCGCTCATAATTTCGGGCAGGGGAGAAAAGTCGTCCACCCTTTACTATGACTGCAACAGGTTTGTAAAGACTCTTACCGCGGACGTCGATTTCACCGTGGACATAAAGGACAAATCGGTACAGATAACCGAAGACGGAGCCAAGAAAGCCGAAAGATTTTTCAATATCGAAAACCTTGCGGACATCGAAAACGCCGACCTTAACCACCATATACAGCAGGCTCTTAAAGCGCACTATATCTTTAAGCGCGACAGCGACTATATCGTTTCCGACGGCGAGATCGTAATAGTAGACGAGTTTACGGGTCGTCTTATGATAGGCAGGCGTTATTCGGAAGGTCTTCATCAGGCGATAGAAGCCAAGGAAAACGTCACCGTAAGAAACGAGAACAAGACGTACGCGACCATAACTTTCCAAAACTATTTCAGGCTCTATCACAAACTTTCGGGTATGACGGGAACTGCAAAGACCGAAGAAGAAGAGTTCAGGACGATATACGGGCTCGACGTGCTCGAAATACCGACCAACAAACCCGTACAAAGGATAGACTATCCCGATATGATATACTCCACCGAAGCGGGCAAGATCCGCGCGATCGTTCAGGAGATAATCGACAGGCACGAAAAAGGTCAGCCCGTACTCGTCGGCACGGTCACGGTAGAAAAATCCGAAGAGATTTCCAAGTGGCTGCTTAAAAACAGGATAAAGCACAATATCCTTAACGCAAAGAACCACAAACGCGAAGCCGAGATAATAGCGCAGGCGGGCAAAAAAGGCGCCGTCACCATAGCGACCAATATGGCGGGGCGCGGTACGGATATACTTCTCGGCGGCAACCCCGAATTTCTCGCCAAACAGGATCTCAGGAACGAAGGCATCGACGAAGAGATC
>CAMNIW010000131.1 GCA_946540675.1 uncultured Clostridia bacterium
CCGAATCGGCCGTATCGGAAATAGCTTTGTATACGTCTTTAAGGGAAACGAATCTGAATCCCGCATCTTTAGCGTCGACGGTCGTTTTCGCACTGTATTTATTATAGACGAATCCCGCAAGAGCGGCGTTATAATCGTCCGAACCGACGGTGTGTTTTTTGCCTTCGCCGCGACGGAATTCCGCAACGTCGGCGTCGCTTGCCAAAAGCGAGAGATAATTTACCCCGCCGTCGTCTTTGAGCGCGGTAAGATTTGCGGAAAGATTATCGGTTTCCACCTTGTCCGCCATATCTATTTTAGCCTGCTGACTTACGATGGCGTTATTTACAAGATTGTCCAACACGGTTTGATATGCTTTTGACTGAGTGTACGAATAGTACTGAACGTAATAATATCCGTAGTTTACGTATCCCGCCGCCAAATCGCGTTTATAGATATTGGTTTTCTCCACCTTATCGGATATCTGCACCGTCGCTACGACCTGATTCATGTCTCTGTCCGTATTCACGACGAAAAGTCCGCATCCTGCCATAGTTCCCATTATGACCGCCAATGCGGTTATCACAGTAGCGAATTTGAATAGTAATTTCTTCATAGGGTACTCCTAATGATAAAGATTGAGAATACAATTTCTCACTATACCGTTTTATTATACTAAATATTCCAAATCATTGCAAGACATTTTTTATGCTTTTTTACGAAAAATTTTTATTTTACGCCCGTTTTCGTCAAAAATTCATAAATTCGAGCATTGCCTTTGCGGTTTCTTCTGGCGATTTGCCGTCCACGGAAAAAACGAGTTCGGGATTTTCGGCAAAAGCCAGAGTTACCTTGCCTTTATACATATTCACCCTATCTATAAAACCGTCTTCTTTCAGACTGTCGATCCCGTTTACCGTAACCGAAGCCTTTTTATCGTTTATCGTCACTTTGACCGCATTATGTTTTCTCGCCGCGACTTTCAGTTCGGCAATAAGTATAAGATTTTCGATTTGCTTGGGTATCTTGCCGTAATTCTCTTCGAGCGACGTAATCACTCTCGACTTGTCCGCGGCGTCGCGGATCTCGGCTATTTGCTTATAGCAATCCATACGCGACGGAGACGAAGATATATACGCATCCGGTATATACGCGTCCATCTTTATGTCGAGTTCGGTGTCGAAATCCTTAGTAACTTCGCCGAGACTTTCTTTGAGAAGTTTGTTGTATAATTCGTAACCGATCCTGTCCATATGCCCGTGCTGTTCTCTTCCGAGCACGTTTCCGGCTCCCCTTATTTCGAGATCGCGCATCGCTATCTTGTATCCGCTGCCCATCTCGGTAAATTCCATAAGCGCGTTGAGTCTTTTATACGCGCTTTCAGATAACACTTTTTCACGTTTGAACGTAAAATACGCGTGCGCCATCACGTTGCTTCTTCCGACTCTTCCCTTCAACTGGTAAAGGGTTGACAAGCCCATCCTGTCGCTGTCTATAACGATAAGCGTGTTTGCGCGCGGAAGATCGATTCCGTTTTCGATTATCGTCGTCGCGATAAGGACGTCCGCATTGCCGTTATAAAACCCGAATACGCTGTCTTCAAGACTTTTTTTATCCATCTGACCGTGAGCGACTATAACGCGCGCTTCCGGCACTATACGGCGAAATTCTTCCGAAAATTTGAGTATCGTTTCCACCCTGTTATAAAGAACGAGAACCTGACCGCCTCTCGCGAGTTCTCTCGTAACGGCATCCTTAATAAGGACTTCGCTTTCTTCGGTAACGTAAGTCTGCACGGGTATCCTGATTTTTGGCGGCGTGTTTATAACGCTTATATCCCTTATCCCCGACAGCGACATATGCAGCGTTCTCGGAATCGGCGTAGCGGTCATCGTAAGCGTATCCACGTTATCTTTTAACAATTTTAATTTTTCTTTATGTTCGACTCCGAATCTTTGCTCTTCGTCGAGCACGAGAAGACCGAGATCCTTGAATTTTACGTCTTTACCGAAAAGTCTGTGCGTTCCTATAACGAAATCGACGTCTCCGTTTTCGAGTCCTGCAATTATCTTTTGTTGCTCCGCCGCCGACTTGAACCTGTTGAGAGCGCAAATTCTCACGCCGAAACCTTCGAATCTCTTTACGGCGGACATATAGTGTTGTTCGCAAAGTATGGTCGTCGGACAGACGAGAGCCGCTTGTTTTCCGTCCATAACGGCTTTGAAAACCGCCCTGAAAGCGACTTCGGTCTTGCCGAATCCGACGTCTCCGCAAAGAAGCCTGTCCATAACCTTCTCGCTTTCCATATCCTTGCTTATTTCTTCAACGGACTGCACCTGATCTTCGGTCGGCTCGAATTCGAACGCTTCGGCAAATTCTTCGGTGAGTTCGTTGTCTTTCGAATAGACGAAACCCTTCTTTTCCTTTCTCGCCTGATACAGTTTTTTCAGGTTTATGGTCATGGCGGAAATGGACGCTCTCGCCCGTTCCTTTATCCTGTCGAACTCCTTTCCGCCTATTTTGTTGAGCGTTGGTTTTTCGCCGCCGACGTACTTGGTCAGTTTGTCCATCGAATCGACGCCGACGTAAAGAGTGTCTCCGCCGTAATATTCGACGGCGACGTAATCTTTACTGCCTTCCTGCGTGGTTATTCTCGTTACGCCCTTTACGTAACCTATCCCGTGCACTTCGTGAACGGCAAAATCCCCGACTTCCGGTGCCTGGAAAAGGTCTCCGCGTTTGCGCTTTATCCTTTTCTTTTCGCCCTGCCCGATATAGACGTCGCCCGTGCCGATCACGACGGTTTTCGCGCCGTGATATATAAAACCGGTCGGCAAAAATTCGGAAGACACTACCGCGGTACCGAATTTTACGGCAGGATCGTCCGATTTTGTCACGGGAACGCCGTGAGCGTACATATCGTCGCGAAGCCTGTCCGCCCTTTCGGAATTTCCGCAGCATATAATAACTTTATATCCGCCGAATTTCCAGTTCCCGACGTCCGTAAAAAGGTCGTCCGGCTTTGCCGAATATCTCGGAACGGGGCTGCATTTTACCGAATACGTCCTTATTGGATTAAAAAAGTTTACGGCGGTCGTAATATTTTGAAAAGCGACGAGTCTGTGCTCTTTTATCTTGTCTATAAGTTTGCTTCCGTCGCCGAATTGCAAAACCGTAAAATCGAACGCCTTGCCCGCTTTTATCATGGAAAGATACCTTTCCGTGTGTTCCTTTTGTACTGCGGAAAGATTATCCGCGAGCATTTTACACTCGTCGAAAACGACCACCGTATCGGTCGGCATATAACAGAATACGTCGTCGGTCACGTTTTCGGTTATCGGCATAACGAATTGAAGACGGTCCGCCGACTTGTCTTCTTCCAATTTGTCTGTCAGTTCGTCGGAAATGACGGTTGCCGCCGCTCTCGCTTCAGCCGTTTTGAATTTGAGTACCGAATTTTTTATTCTCGTCTTTATGCCGTCCGTTTCGCAGTCCTTTATGAGCACGTCGGTCGCGGGAACGATATCGAACCCCTTTATTATTTCCTTATTCGCCTTATCGTCGGGATAATATCTCTTTATCGTCTCGGCTTCGTTGCCGAAAAAGTCGACCCTGTATATATGTTCGCCGTTTATCGGAAAAATCTCGAAAATATCGCCGCGGACGGCAAACGTACCTTTGTCTTCCGCAAACTCTTCGCGCCTGTACCCAATTCCGACAAGGCTTTCAATAAGGTTGTACAAATCGTAATTTCCCGACGTTTTAAGCGTGATTACGGGCAATTCTTTAGGGAAAAGTTGCAGTAAAGCGTCAAACGTCGTTACGACGAATTTTGCGCCCGACCTGATCTTGTAAAGGGCGTTAAGCCTGTTATAAAGTCCGGTCTTGTCAAATGCCGATTTATATAGCAATACGTCGTCTTTCGCCTGCAAAAAGACGACTTCTTCGCCTGCAAACGCGGACATTTCTTCTACGATTCTTCTCGCGCTGACGCTGTCTTTGACAATATACAGTATCGGCAAGCCGAAATTTGCCGCCATATGGCATTTTTCGGAAAAGGTAACACCGAAAACCGCAGTCGGAATACCGCTGCGGACGTCGTTTTTGATTGCGACGAGTTCGTCGCTTAAATTTTCAAACCTTAATAACTTTTCAAGCATATCTGACCTACGGCGTAAACTTAACGGAAGGCGGGTTTTACGCTAAACCGTTATATTTACACATTATATCGTCGATCGTTACTTTATGTATAAAGTCGTCGCAGGCGGATACCGCGCGGTTGACCGATTCTTTATATCTCGGCTCTTCTTCTTTTCTTATATCGGAAAGCACGTAGTCGATAAGCGGAATATTCACTTCGGGTTTGGTTCCTATCCTGAC
>CAMNIW010000132.1 GCA_946540675.1 uncultured Clostridia bacterium
GGAGATTTTATGGGCACGCGCCAAAGCGGAAAATTCCTTAACGATCTCGGAAGTCTGGTCTATCCGCCGTCGGTCATATTCTTTGCGAAAAGGCTTTGCGACGAAGCGTTTTCACGTCCCGAATACGTCGACGGCGTCAGAGATATCGCGCTCGAAAAATACGAAAGATTAAAAGACGTCGCGCTCAATTAAATCCTTGCATTAAAAATCGCGCAATGATATAATATAAGCGTATGTTTTCTGCGGCAAACGGAAAACCTGCGGTTTTCTCCGTTTTTTTATAAAAAAGTCGCACGCCGCATTGAAAGCGATCAAAAAACGCTGTTTTAGGCGAGCGTTTTTATTCAGGTTATAATATTAAAAGAAGTAAAAATAAGACAAGGCATTATTTATGGAAGAGAACAACGTAAGAACGATATCTTTTTCGCCGCCGGATATAACGGCAAAAGAGATAAGGGAAGTAAACAAGGCTTTAAGATCGGGCTGGATAACCACCGGACCGAGAACGAAACTGCTCGAAAAGAAAGTAGCGGCGTACGTCGGCGTCAAAAAGGCGGTGTGTCTCAATTCGCAGACTGCTTGCGCGGAGATGGCTCTCCGCGTTCTCGGCATAGGCGAAGGCGACGAAGTCATAACCACCGCTTATACCTATACGGCGACCGCTTCGGTGATATGCCACGTCGGCGCGAAACCCGTGCTCGTGGACGTTATCAAAGACTCGCTCGAACCCGATTACGACGCGATAGAACGCGCCGTAAACGACAGGACAAAGGCGATAATCCCTGTAGACCTTGCCGGCATACCCGTGGACTACGACAGGATTTTCAGGATAGTAAAAGCCAAGAAAAAACTTTTCAAGCCGAACAACGACATTCAGAAAGCGATAGGAAGAGTGGTCGTTTTAGCCGACACCGCGCACGCTTTCGGCGCTTCGAGAAAGGGCGTAAAGGCGGGGAAGATCGCGGATTTTTCGGCGTTTTCTTTCCACGCGGTAAAAAACTTCACGACGGCGGAAGGCGGCGCGCTCACTTGGAAAACGATAAAGGGCGTAGACGACGAAGAAATATATCGCAAGATACAACTTCTTTCTCTTCACGGGCAGTCGAAAGACGCTTTGGCAAAGACAAAACTCGGCGCTTGGGAATATGATATAGTAGGCACCTGGTATAAGTGCAATATGACCGACGTCGCCGCCGCTATGGGGCTCGCCCAGATGAAGAGATATAAAGGGCTCCTTGCCCGCAGGCGCGAGATAATAGAGAGATACGACGCGGCTTTCAGAAAACTCGGAGTACAGACTCTCGACCACTACACGGACGAACATATCTCTTCCGGACACTTATATATAACGCGCGTTCCGGGAATAACTTACGAAGAGCGCGGCGAGATAATAACCAAGATGGCGGAAAGGGGTATAGCCTGCAACGTCCACTATAAACCGCTTCCCATGCACACGGCGTATAAGGAACTCGGTTTCGACATAAAGGACTATCCCAACGCTTACGCGTTTTTCGCCAACGAAATAACTTTGCCGCTCCACACCTGTCTTACGGACGAAGACGTGGAATACGTCGTGAAAAACTTTTCCGAGATAGTAAGGGAATATATTAAAAATGCTTAAAAAGTGGGAAAAACTCCCCGAAAATATGCGCACCGAAGAAGTCCGTAAATATTACGATATACTGCGGAAAAAGCGGTTTTCGCTGTTTTTGAAGAGAGTTTTCGACATAATAGTATCGTTTGTTTTGCTCGTTTTGTTGTCGCCGCTCTTTCTTATTCTTGCGATAGCGATAAAGATAGACAGCAAAGGCCCCGTGTTTTACCGTCAGGTCAGAGTTACGAAATACGGCAAGACGTTCAGGATATTCAAATTCCGCTCGATGGTGACGGACGCCGACAAAAAGGGCAATCTCGTCACGGTAAAAGGCGACGCGAGAGTTACCAAGGTCGGCAAATTCATAAGGAAATTCAGGCTCGACGAGATAAGCCAACTTATCGACGTTCTGCGCGGAAAGATGACCTTTGTAGGGACAAGACCGGAAGTGCCTAAGTACGTCGAAGCGTACTCGCCCGAAATGACGGCGACGCTGTTGCTCCCCGCCGGAGTAACGAGCGACGCGAGCATATATTACAAGGACGAGAGCAAACTTTTAGAAACGGCGGGCGAAGAAGCCGACAGGGTATACGTCGAAAAAGTTCTCCCCGCTAAGATGTACTACAATCTCCGCGCGATAGAGAAGTTCAACGTCTTTCGCGAGATAGGGATAATGTTCAAGACCGTCTTCGCGGTGCTCGGCAAAAATTACAAGGGCGACTACGTTCCGCCCGAAGAAAAGGCCGAAGAAAAGGTCGAAGAAAAAGACGGTTAAAAGCGTATATGCCGAATAATGAAAAATTTATAAAGATAAGCGGCTGTCGGAAATTTCCGACAGCCGCTTAATTATTATAAGTGTAACACACCTTATCAATAATTTTTTTAAGCGGCGATAATGCGGTCAATGCTGTGTTAAACTCCCTCGTAGTACGAGAGTACGACTTCGGTCGTTTGCCTCGCCTTGACAATCGGTATAACATATTTTTACAATAGTTATTTGTTTCGCATTCTTGCCGCTTAAAACGCGAAGCGCCGAAAAGTTTTGAACGTGCGGTGTTTTTTGCTCAACGGCGTATTCGTTGCCTTTATACGCGCCTTTTATCCGTTTTTTCCGTCGCTCGGCGTTTTTTGATTGTATTTCATATATAAGCGGTAGAAATCGCTGTAATTATCGTATCCGATTTTAAGCGCGGCTGCGGTCGGCGGCGTTCCGTCGCGGATCAGTTGCTTTGCTAAAGCAAGTTTCTTTTGAATTATATACTGCTTCGGCGAAGTGCCGATTTGTTCCGCAAACAGATGTGAAACGGTGGACTGAGAACACATTGCGTGAGCGGTAATGTCTTTAAGCCTGATCTTCTCATAAATATGATCGTTTATATAAGAGATGCTCCGATTCAATATCCGACAGGTGTTGTCCGTCGCCGTTTCGTCTTTGGATCGGATCGTTTCGTACATGGCGCGTATCATGGCGCTTTCCGCCAACGGCTCGTAAAACGGGTCGAATTTTCCCGTTTTGCAAATTCTTTTCAGGTCTTCCGTTTGTTTTGAAGAAAAAACGACGCCGCGGGAAAAACCGTTGACCAATTCGGAACGGAGAATTTTCGGAATAGCCTTTTTGTCGAATAAAACGATGATACGTTCGTAAAATCCGTTCTTTTTTGACGTGACGGTGTGATAAGAAAGCGGCGGGATCATTATTGCGTGATCGGAAGAAAGGAAGTAAGGAGTCCCTTCAACGACGGCTTTTACGTTACCGCTCAAAACGAAAATCAGTTCAAAACGGGAATGGCAATGTCTTTCGGAAACGACCGTATCTTTAATATTGTTTTCGGTATACTCAAACGAGTAGTTTTCGGTTCTGAATTTCAGGTTCATCGTCGGGATCTCCCTAAAAAAGGAATATTTTTTACTTTTGTAAATCCGTTTTTTCATTATATAGCATATTTGCAAAAAAAGCAATCAAAAAAAACAAAAAAGCAATTTACAATGTTTTTCAAAAATGATAAACTATAATAGACTAAACGGAACGGAGAGTGTTCGGAGAATGATCGATCAGGCGTTATCCGTTGACGGAATAAAAGTTGAAAACAGGGTCGTTTTTCAGTCTATGGAAGGTTGCGACTGCAACGCGGACGGAAGTCCGAGCGATCTGACGGTCGAAAAGTATCTTCGCGCGGCAAAAGGCGGCGCGGGGATCGTGTGGTTTGAAGCCAACGCCGTTTGTCCGGAAGGGAGAACCAACCCCCGACAAATGATGCTGACGGATAAAAACGTAGGGGCGTTCCGCGACCTGTTGCGCAAAATGAGAACGCTTGCGAAAAGCGAATGCGGCACGCATCCGCTTCTTATTCTGCAACTTACGCATTCAGGAAGACAGAGCGTCGTCCCGATGGCTGTTTACCGTCATCCGATATATGAAGAAACAAGACCCATCACCGATGAAAATATCGTGACCGACGAATATCTGGACACGCTTCCGGCTCTGTATGCCCGTTCCGCAAAACTTGCGCTCGAAGCGGGGTTTGACGGCGTGGACGTCAAGTCCTGTCACGGGTATCTTTTTCAGGAACTGTTGTCCGCGTTTACACGGAAGGGGCGGTACGGCGGATCCTTTGAAAACAGGAGCAGACTATATCTGAGCAGTATCGAAGCCGTAAGAAAAGCGGTTCCGCAGTCGTTTCTTCTGACTTCCCGTTTAAGCGTTTCGGATATGGTGCCGAAGCCGTACGGGTTC
>CAMNIW010000133.1 GCA_946540675.1 uncultured Clostridia bacterium
GTCATGCGCGGGTTGAGCGAAGAATAGGGATCCTGAAAGACCATAGTCGTTTTCAGTCTGAAATTCTTTATATCTTTCTTGTCCTTTATCAGTTCGCCTTTATAATAGATATTTCCCGCGGTCGGCTTGTAGAGATACATAAGCGTTCTGCCGAGAGTGGTCTTTCCGCAACCGGACTCCCCTACGACGCCGAGCGTTTCGCCTTTCATTATGGTAAAAGAAACGTCGTCCACCGCTTTGAGTTTTACGGTCTTGAAAATGCCCGACGATACGTCGAAATACTCTTTGAGATTTTCTACTCTTACAAGTTCTTCGCGAGCGACTTCGGTGTTTTCTCCGTTCACGTTTCTTCACCCCCTTTATTCAACTCTACCGAACCGTCTTTAAGACCTTTCAGGACGTTAAGCCAGCAAGCCGAATAGTGATTTTCGTTGATGATAAGCCTTTCGGGATGTTCTTCAAGGCATATCTTAAGACAGTTTTTGCACCGCGGCGCGAACGCGCAGCCTTTGGGAAGAGCGAGAAGGTCTACCGGAGTTCCTTCGATCGAACTGAGTTTTCCGGTCGCCTTGTTTCCGTACGGAACGGAGGCCATAAGCCCTTTGGTGTACTCGTGAGCGGAATTGTAGAATATCTCGTCTACCGTACCCTGCTCGCATATCTTGCCCGCGTACATCACTATCACTTCGTCGCACATACTCGCGATGACGCCGAGATCGTGCGTTATCATTATTATAGCCATACCGAGTTCGCGTTGAAGTTTTTGCATCAGATCGAGTATCTGCGCCTGTATCGTGACGTCGAGAGCCGTGGTCGGCTCGTCGGCTATAAGTATATCGGGTTCGCACGCGAGAGCCATCGCTATGCCTATCCTTTGCCGCATTCCGCCCGAAAGTTCGTGCGGATATTGCTTTAACCTTTTTTCGGGTTCGTTTATCCCGACGAGTTCGAGCATTTCCTTTGCCCGTTCCTTCGCCTGTTCCCTGTTGCGGTCGGTATGAAGCAATATCGCTTCCATTATCTGGTTGCCTATCGTAAATACCGGATTGAGCGAAGTCATCGGATCCTGAAATATAATGGATATCTTGTTGCCGCGTATCTTGCCGAACTTCTTTTCGGGCCTACCGACGAGTTCTTCGCCCCTGTATTTTATGCTTCCGCCGACTATCCTGCCGGGATAGGTCAGTATCTGCATTATCGAATAAGCCGTGACCGATTTTCCCGATCCCGATTCACCGACTATGCCGAGAACTTTCCCTTCGTCAAGACAAAACGAAACGTCGTTTACCGCTTTGACTTCGCCGTTTTCGGTAAAGAACGAAGTTCGCAGGTTTTTGACTTCGAGAAGACGCGGTTTTTCGGCGGATTCTTCGACGGGTATTGATTTTTCGGTGTTGTTGTCAGCCATCATCTTCTCCTTTGGTCAGTTTTTGAGTTTGGGATCGAAAGCGTCCCTTAATCCGTCGCCTATAAGATTGAGCGACAAAACTATTATGAATATCATAAGAGCCGGTATTATCATCCTGTACGAATAACTGAAAACCGCCGATCTCGCGTCCGACGCGAGAGAGCCGAGCGACGGCATCGGCGCGCTGACCCCGAGCCCCAGAAACGAGAGAAAACTCTCGGTAAATATCGCGGACGGTATCTGAAGCGCCGTGGTTATTATGATTATGCTGATACAGTTGGGAAGAAGGTGCTTTCTTATTATTCTCGCGGGCGACGCTCCGACCGATCTTGCCGCAAGCACGTATTCCTGCTTTTTGAGAGAAAGTATCTGCCCCCTTATCAGCCTTGCCATACCCACCCAGTACAACAGGGCGAAGACAAGGAATATGCTTATCATATTGACGCCGAGCGTCGCGAAAACCCCCGTGAGAGAATCGCCGAGCACTCTGTTGAGAACTACCGACAACAGTATTATCATAAGCATATCGGGAAGCGAATAGATAATGTCGACTATACGCATCATCACAAGGTCTACCTTGCCGCCGACGTAGCCCGACACCGAGCCGTAAATTATGCCTATGACAAGAACCAGAAGCGATGCGAAAAACCCGACTCCGAGTGAAACTCTCGCCCCGTATATTACCCTGATAAAGTAATCTCTTCCGAGAGAATCCGTCCCGAAAATGTGCGGAAAGACGAATTCGCCCGCGTCGCGCCGAGCCTGTTCGGTCGTGCCGTAAGCAAAAGGCGCCAGATTGTTGTACGACGCGTCGCTTTCGAGTATGCCGAGTTGCTGATCGTACTTATACGGCCAGAACATCGGTATAAATATCACCGCGAGTATAATAACGAGCATTACGACCGAGCAGACGACCGCTATTTTGTTCTTGAAAAATCTCTTCATCGCATCGCCGAAGAAAGTATGTCTTTCCCTTACGAGCGACGCCTGTTTCTTTTCGTCTTCGGTAGCGGGGACGAGTTTCGACGTATCTATCTGAAACGATAAATAGTTTTTAATTTTTTTCTTCTTTTCCATAACCGTCCACCTTTATGCGAGATCTATGCGCGGATCTATCACCGTATAGAGAATATCGCTTACGAGATTCATAAACACGACCATCGCGGCGAGAAGTATCGTCGTACCCATAATGAGCGTGTAATCCCTGTTTATTATCGAACTCGTAAACGCCCTGCCGAGCCCCGGAACGCTGAATATCTGCTCCACGACAAGGCTACCCGTAAGTATATACGCTATCATCGGCCCGACGTAGGTTATTACCGGTATAAGCGCGTTTCTCAAAGTATGCTTATATATTACTTTCGTTTTTCCCACGCCTTTCGCGCGCGCCATCCTTATAAAGTCCTGCTGGTTTACGTCGAGCATGCTCGACCGCGTGAGCCGCGTTATGTAAGACGTCGGATACAGCGCGAGAGATACGATCGGGAGTACCAGTCCGCCCTTTAACGCCCCGTTTGCCGGGAACAGTTTAAGATTGAGACAAAAGATTATAAGCAGGAAAGTACCTATTACGAAGGACGGCATAGCCACTGAACCCGTGGTAAAGACCATTATAACCTTATCAGGCCACTTGTTGCGGAAAACCGCCGCCGTCGTACCGAGAACTATCCCGAACGCTATCGCGAGAAGAGCCGCCATAAATCCGAGTTTCGCGCTGGTCGCAAGCCCGTCCGCCAGTATATCGGTCACCATCCTTCCCTTTTGTTTTAGCGACGGTCCGAAGTCAAACCTGACGAGATTTTTGAGATAGTTGAAATACTGCTCCATCAAAGGCTTGTCGAGTCCGTATTTCTTGTTCAGCGCGTCGAGAGTCTCCTGACTCACCGCCTTCTCGGAGTTGAACGGTCCGCCGGGGATCGCGTTCATTACGAAGAATGTTATGGTGACGACGAGAAATATCGTCAAAAGAGCCATCCCCAGCCTTTTCAATATATAAAATAACGTCTTAACACTCATTTGGTTTCACCCTTTCGATTTATAACCGCCGCTTATATCTTAACGACCGATAAAAACCCTGAAAATCAATTGTACCCTTATTTTTTCGCTTTTTTTGACCTATTAGCGTAAATTTGCCTTGCGCGGACGCAAAGCAAATACGATTCAGACAAAAAATATTCGTATTTTTTCGTTTATTATATACTTTTTATTCGTAAAGGTCAACGTTTATCCGCATTTATGCGACTTAATAATTTCTTATATTACCTATAAGTTTTACTTATACCGTAACGAAAGATAAAAAAACGCCTGTGACCGACAAGCGCTTTTATAAATAAAAACGCGGAAATTTCTTTCCGCGTCGTATAGCCGAGAATCGAGTTCAATCTATTCGCCTAATGCTCGCGTCGCGAGAGAATTCCCCGACGTTACAGTATTTCGGAGCGGCTGACGACAAAGGGGCGTTTCGCGGCGTTTTCCGCCGACTCGATCGCTACCGCCTTCATCTTTTCGTCCACGCCGTCGGGAGCGTAGGTTATTCCCTTTACGCCGTTGCCCGTGAGCGCTATCGCCCAGGATAGCGCGGCTATATATTCGCCGTACTCCGACAGGTGAAAGCCGTCGGCGGTGAGATTGTCGCCTATATAGGACGTTCTCGCGTTTTGCACGGCCGTCCCCGCGGGCACGACGAAGGATATTTCCTTTTCGGGAAGGACCTTTGTCTTTACCGCGTTTATTATCCCTTCGTACATCTTCGCCTGACTGCATCGATAACGCGGAAAACACGGGTGGGTCGCGTTTCCCTGATACGCCCAGGTCATATGCCAGAACAGTTTTGCTTTACCCTTCTCGTTTTTCCTTACGAAGTCGATAAGTTCGGGAAGCCGCGCGTACGTTTCGGCTATTCCGCTGTCGT
>CAMNIW010000134.1 GCA_946540675.1 uncultured Clostridia bacterium
GGACGAATCCGCGTAACGGACTATGCCTGAACGCTCTCCACGACATGGCTTTCGACAAAGGATATATTACAGTATTTTGGGAAAAACAAATAGTGAAACGATGTAAAAAAATCAATATCGTAAGTTCAAGTCTTACAGGATATAAAAAGACAGCTATAAAATGTAATCATTATGTCCAATCGTAATAATGGATAAATATTGAAAAATGTATCGAAATATACGATAAAAAGCAATAAAAAAGGCGGATTTGCATAAAATCCGTCTTTTTTATTCGTGACAGCTATTTTGTCACTTTAGATGGCTCCCCGTGTAAGGTTCGTAAGGAGCGTCAACGACGGAATAGCGTATCGTTACCGCTTTGCGGTCGATCGCGTCACTTACAGTCAACTTGTTGACGATAAGGGCGAATCCGCACGGGGTAAACAAAAAAAACGCAGATAAAATCTGCGTTTTTGTGTCTTTCCTTCACAAAATAGCTGCCCTATCTTTGGACTAAAACGCCCTTATATTTTCCCAAGATAATAAACTAACTATATAAACAAATCTTTTTCGATTTTTGCACGTTCAATATGACGTGACGTTATCAACAATCACAATAAACCTCTAACTTAATGGTACGCTTTTTAAACTTAATACGTCGGTTTTCCGTAAACCGTCACTCCGGTTTTGCCGAGCGTACACGCGGCGTGCGCTCGACTTCGGGAAATTCCGTAATTCTGAGTTTTGCCGCCCCGTAAGGGTATAAAGTTTTTACTACGGCTTTCCCGATAGGAGAACGGTCGTAAGGACTTTTTGCGCACACGGTATCGAAACCATCGGCATAATCCCATTTTATCCGACGAAGTTCCGCCTTTAAAGTCACGGGTGGCTTTTCGGACGAAAACGGAACTTCGCCGACCTTGGAACGTCTGATTTCAAAGTCGTCGGACGAAATCGCGTAATTCCAAGCGGTTTTCGGAATCAACTCGTAATCGCAGTAAGGAAACTTTCTTTCAACACCCTTGCGCTCGTATTCTATCCTGCGCTTCTCGAATTTGATCGGAAGAGCGAATATCAGAGATCCCGCCTTGACGGTTTTAAGATCGTACGGTCTTTCGTCAAGTTCGATTTTAACGTTGTATTTTACAGTGATTTTTCGTTTTTCTCCCGCCTTGATTTTAAACTTCGGATTCCCCTTCACTTTTCTCGCCCTTCCTCCGACTACGACGTTTTCGGCAAACGAAGGCATGCGGATAATAAAGTTAAAATCTTTTTCCGAAGAAATTTCGTACGTAAAGTCGTTTTTGAACGGATAATCGGTTTTAAGCGTAATTTTTACCCCGTCTGCGTCGAGGCTTGACGGAACGGGAATAACGCTTATTATCGTATCGTTGTCGTGCATAAACGCAGACAACGCAAGTTTCGGCCAGCCTTGTCCGAAATTGGCGGTGCAACAACCGTAATTCGGTTCTAACCCGAACAACCCCGCGTCTTTATTGACCGTCCTGTAAACGGGAAAGAAATCGAACGTCATACAAGCGATCTGATTTGATTGCTGAACGTATTGGTGCGTCCACATATCGTCAGAAATCGTTGCGGGCAGTGCATTAAAGGCAACGACTTCAAGCATCTCCGCCCATTTCCTTTCGCCCGTATAAGCAAAAAGCTGTTCGTAAGAATACATTTGTTCTACGACGGCGCAAAGTTCGGTGCCTTGAATCGGGCTTAGCCCGGAAAGACACTCGTCGCCGGTAAACGTTTCAACGGGCGTTCCGTTGTACTTTTTCAGCAGTGCGTCGGCTTTATTCGCAAACCCTTTATAAGGTTCGTTCAATAAATCGCAGGAAACGGCTTCGCATTTGAGCATCATCGCGAGATTGACGACGTGGGTTTCGAGCCGCCAGGCGTTTTTCGGCTTTTTCCACTCCCCGAAAAGAGTTTTGTAGTCTACGCCTTGCTTTTTAAGGATAGAAGCGAGGTCTTTAAGCCAATCTTCCTTATAGAAATCGTATAGAAAGTTTAACGCGATAAAACCCTCGTACCAACGGAATTTTCCCCAAGAAATAAGTTTTACCCTTTCGCTTTTAAGCAGTTCGTAGAAGTTTTTGTAAATTCTGTATAATACGTTCGGAATTCTTTCGTCTTTCGAACATTGATAATACACGGTAAGAGTTTTGCTTATGAGCAAAACCGCCCAGTTATCGTACTGTTCTATCGGAGTTTCGCCCGAGGGGCAGATCCAGCCGTCTTCGCGCTGAAAACTCAAGATAGCGTCGACGTATTTCTTGACGCGCGCTATCATATCTTCGTCTTTTAAAAGATATGCCAGCGGAATAAACCCGTCAAGCCAATACGGCACGCGCTCCCAGCCCTCTCTCGTGCCGCCTATCCAGGCGCTTTCTTTAATATCCGGCCATATTTTGTCGAGATTTCCGTTAAGCCCGTCGGCCTGAATGCGTAATTGCTTTTTCAGCCATCCGTCCGGTTTAATTTCGTCCGTAGTATAAAAATCCCATTTAAACATATCCGATTTTGTCCTTATTAACGCTTTATACTCCGCTATAAGCCGAAAATCCGCCGTCGACAGGGATAACCGTACCCGTAACGAATCCGCTCGCCGCGTCGTAGTTTATATCGAGTAGCGCGACTTTCGCTCCGTTTTCCGCAAGCGCTTTTGCAAATTCGCTGCAGATTATCCCGCCTGCGCCCGTTATCGCTATTACTTTATCGCGTAAATCTACCTTAAACAATTTTTTGCTCCTTTAAGTCTTTTTCCACAGCCTCGAATAAGCCTTGCAAATATACTCCGCCCATTGCCCTGTCAAACAGTCCGTATCTCGGCTTTGCGTCCTCTCCCCACACGTTTCTGCCGTGGTCGGGGCGTAAATATCCGTCAAAACCGTTCTCTACAAGCGCTTTTACGATTGCGTATATCTCCACGTCGCCTTCTTGCGTTTATTGTGCTTATACGCCTCGATATATTTATCTCTCGTAGAAAGTCCGAGTTTAATATCCTCGTGAACGGGAACGCTCTCTATTACTTCCATTTCAAGCCCCGCGTTATTCGCGAGTTCTTTAAGCCTTAATAATTTGCTTAAGTCCCACACTTCGCCGACGGGCGTGTCGTAAACCGCCGTTACTACTCCCGTCATGCCCTGTATCTGCTTTATGTTGTTTAAAGGAATACAGTCTTTTTCTCCGTACCACCTGAAAGTTAGTTTCATATTACTACTCGAATTTGTTCCGTCTTTTATAATATCTCTTTAAGGCAATCTTTCGCCGCGGAAGAAATGAGTTCGGTTTCGTCTGCGATTTTAGCAAATTCTTCAAGGCTCTCCGCCTTTTCCAAAGATTTATAAGCTTCTTGTTTTTTCGAATTGTCGCCCTCGGCGCATATTAAGGTTTTGCACGCGTACCGTTTTGCTTTTTCAAGCGGTGACAAAGAATTATATTTTACCTCTATGCGATATTCCTTATTCGCTTCTATCACCAAATCGATTGCGGCGCAATCCGTCAAAACAGTGTTGGCGACCGTTTCCTTTTTATCGACGAAGAGCGAAACTTTGCCGGCAGAAATATTTTTAAACCGCACTTTGAACGTGCGTTTTTCGGGAACGACCGACCAATCTCCCGTCGCCCTTATCGTAAGCCTTTGCGTGGCTTTGCCGCCTTTTTCCGCATATTCGTTAATAAATTCCGTGAAAAGTTCGCCGCTCTTACCGCTTTCCGCGCCGTCTTCATACATAGTATAAGCGCCGTTTCCGGAATACGCACAGATTTCCATTACCTTGGGGTTTTCGGCGCCGTTTCCTTTATTCAGAGAAAGCGGTAGCACTCCGCCCGCCTTAATAAGCACGGGAATACTTTCAAGTTGACGCAAAAGCGTGATTTTTTTGCCGTTTTTACCAGCCGAATATTCCGTGCCCGTAAAAATATCCGTCCACTCGCCTTCGGGTATCCAGGAATATACGCGAGCGAAACCGTCCCTTTTCATCTTGCCGGTAACCGGTAAAACCAGCAATTCTCCGCCGAAAAAGTATTCGGTTTTATAAGAGTATGCCTCGGGGTTTTTCCAACGGTAGTATAGCGGCTCGACGAGCGCCGTGCCGTTTTTATGGCTGTTATAAGCCGCCGTATACAAATAAGGAATAAGTTTATGTCTTAGCCTCAACCATTTTTTTGCTATTTCGCCCGCGCCGTTGCCGTAAGCCCACGGCTCTTTCGTCATAACCGCCGCATTAGAGCAATGCAAGCGGTTGATAGGGCTGAACACGCCGTTCTGGATATGCCTTA
>CAMNIW010000135.1 GCA_946540675.1 uncultured Clostridia bacterium
TGAGATTCTTCGCTTCGCTCTGAATGACAATAGACCATTTGTCATTGCGCCAATGCTTTTATCTGTCATTGCGAGCACGGTGCAACCGTGCGTGGCAATCTCAGCGTGCATATGCTTTACGTTACTATATTTCAAGAGTTTACTAAATTCTAACTCGCTGAGATTCTTCGCTTCGCTCTGAATGACAATAGACCATTTGTCATTGCGCCAATGTTTTTCACCTGTCATTGCGCCAATGTCCGCAACAACTAACCGTCATTGCGAGCACAACCGTGCGTGGCAATCTCTATGTATAGTAGCAGTGTAGAACTGTCAATAGACCAAAGTGGATTCTACAAGTTCTCGGAATGACAATAGACCTATCGTTGCACCCGCTCTTAATGCAACAGAACAAGCGCACGCAAATCAAGAATTTTTATTCTTTATCGGCGGAGTCCGTTTGCTCGGTTTCCGCGCTTTCGGGTATCTCGTCAAGGCGTTGTTCTTCCTTGACCGCGAGTTCGGATTCGCTTATCTCCGTTTCCCCGTTTTCGATCGACTTGTCGGGCAGTCCTTTGGAAAGAACTATTATCTTCTTTATCTGTTTTACGATAAACGGCACCAATACGAGCAGTACGACTACGAGAATTATATTTTCGGTGTGCGTGAAGAAACTCAGCAGTCTTCCGAAAAAGGTATTGTGCGCTACCGCGATTCCGACGAAGTTTCCCGCGCGCACCTTATCGGAGTCTTCGGTAGGGTTGTTTATGCCCTTTGTCGTAAGGAAGATCCCGTTTTCGTCTTTCCCGACTTCTATTACTCTATGGACGACTCTTTCGCCTTTTATTGACGGGTCGTTCGATATAAACACCACGTCGTCGCCTTCTTTGGCGTTGTCTATCGTCGCGGTCTTTACTATTATCATATCGCCGACTTTGAGTTCGGGTTCCATAGAGCCCGTTTGCACGATAGAAGTGAAGTAACCGAATATCGTCAGCGGTTTATTTTGCTTTTTCGCCTGCAACGCAAGAATAAATATTGTTGCCGACAAGGCGAAGAATACCGCGGACAAAGCAAACCCGATAACGGAAAAAACTTTGCTTTTGCCATTATTTTCAGGTTTCATCGTATTTTTCCTTTAATTCTTCCAGTCGTTTAAGGTCGCGTCGGCGTTGAGCCGCTTCGCGTTTAAGCCGTCTTTCTTCTTCTTTTTGCGCGAGTTTTTCAGCGTCCTTTTCCCGAAGGTCGTCTTCGTACTTTTGCGCGTTTTTGACGGCGAGCGCCTTTTTATCCTTTATGCGTTTAAGCCGTTCTTTTTCCTTCTTTTGTCTTTCCTTGCGGCTCTTTACTCTTCCTTTTTCCTTAGCGAGTTCGGCTTCGAGTTTTTCGAGTTTGATGAGTTCTCTTGCTTCGGCTTTAAGGGTTTTTTCGAGTTCTTCGCGTTTAAGGAGCGACAGTTGACGGTATCTTTGCAAATAGAGTTTTTGTTTTTTTACGGCTTCTTCCTTTTTTTGCAGGGGAGTTTTGAGTTTTATGCTCTCTTTTGGTATATGCGAATTTATGACGTCCGCATACATTTCGCCGTTTATCTTGGCGATACTCCTGCAAAATCTCGCAAAGGAAAGTTTAAGGTCTCTTTCCTGTTCTACGCCGGAACGCTTTGTCGCGGCGACGATCTCGTCGCGGAGTTTTTGGAAATAATACTCGTTGACGGCGTTTTCTTCGTAACCCTTTTTATCCGCGTTGAATTCCGGTTGGAATTTATACGCGGTCAGCACCTTAAACTGTTTTTCTTTAATGAGCGAAGACGGGATTTGTTCGTATTCTTCGCGGTTAAGATAATTGTTAGAGAAGAGTGCCTGAAAGCCGAGTGCGCAAACGGTCGTAAGATCGTCGTAAAAATCGGTTTCGACGGGCAGGTTTTTGTCCTGAAACTGAACGCTGAACCCGACGTAGGTATATGACGAAACATACAACCACAGTTTATAGCAGTTCTGGTAGTCGACGTTCATCTTGATAATGTTGGTTTTCATTATCGGGGGACGAACGGGTTTTTTGTCCGAAAGTTTTCTTATAAAGTCGGTGGAGATAAGCACGCGGAGCCTTTTGCGGAGTTGTTCTATCCTTGCGATAAGGTCGTTGTTGCGTTCCAAAAGAATTTTATCTTTCGGCTCTTCCTTGACTTTTATATCGAGTTTTACTTCGCAATCGCTTTTGCCGACTTTGAAGTTAGAGATAATCCCTACGCCCGTCTGATCGAAAGCGTTGCTTCTTCCCTTTATGTCGTTATACCTGTTTTCGACGAAGTTCACGCAAAAGTGTACGAGAGTACAGATAAATCGGTTTTCGTATATCGCGAGATCTTCGTTCATCTCGGTGGTGAGCAGTTTTTTGGGTCTTACTTCGCCCGCTTCCGATATGCTTTGAACGAATTGCGAGTTTGAAGAGAGATGCCTGACGGTTTTTGCCGTGGTTTTTTTTGCTCTTTCCACGTCGACGAGCAGGTCTTCGTCGATTATGAATTTTTTAGGATTTCTGACTATTTTTTCGACCGAAAACAGGGCAGATTCCATAGTGTCAACCCAACCCGAATCGAGCGTTATGGCTTCGGATACGACGTTGTGATAGACCGAACTTTTTCCGCGTTTAAGCGCGCGGCGGAACTTTAAGAAAAACTTGTTTTCGTCGCCTTTTATCTTGTCGAAATAAGTCTTGAGATAACTGTTATCCATTTCTTATTTTACGCGTGATCACGCGAGTTTTTGCAGATCTTTAATAAAATCCACGGACATTTTCATCTTGCCTTTGCCGAACTTTCTTTCAAGGAAAGCGAGCAAAGCCTGCAATTCCTTGGTAAGGAAAGGAAGGTTAAGGGAAGTGAACTTCCTTAATATCTTTGACGTCACGATAAAGTCGATACCGTCTATTTCGTCGCCGCCGCAACCCATATACGCGGGTACGAAAAGGCGGAGTTGTTTCATAATACGGTTACCGAAACTGATCTTGAAGTTAGCCTGAATAAACTCGTCGAGTTCTTTGATAAGGGCCATATTCTTTTCGGAAATGCGGAAAGAAGATTGAGCCTTGTCGAAGAGCATTTGCAGATAACTCATCGTGCATTCGTACGTTTCGGTTATCGGAGCGTCGAAGTAAGGCGCCTTGTTGTTTAAGGTGAGCGCGATGGCACGGTCGTAAACCTTATCGGTTATGGTGAAGGTCGAGTCGTCGTTGTTAGCCGTTCCTATAAACCAGACGTTTTGGGGAACGAGCAGTTTGCCGTAGACCACGTTTTTGGGGTCCGTCGGCGACGGAGCGGAAATAAGGTCAATATTCCACTCGGCGACGTCGGGCATTTCCATTATGGACAGGAAGTCCGCGAAGTAATACTCTATACGCGCAAGGTTCATTTCGTCGAGAACGATGAAGTTGGGGTCTTCGCGGAGAGTAGCTTCGTATAAGCCGCTCAAAAAGTCCGTTTCGTTGAACTTTTTCGTGAACTCGTTGAAATAACCCACGAGTTCGGCTCTGTCACGCCAGGACGGCTGAACGGATATGATAAAGGTATTGCTGTTGAAGAATTTACCCATAGCGTAGGGCAAACTCGTTTTACCTGTACCGGAAATACCTTCGAGAATGATTATTTTGGAAGTCGCCATACCCGCAAAGAAAAGCCTTACCGTATCTTCGGTGTAGTACAGTTTCATTTGCGAAGCGGCGAAGTTTACGAATCTTGTGACTATATCTTTAAGCGAAAGCATATTTTCTTCCGACATATAGATATTGTGCGGATGCTGTGCGTATTTTTCGTCGAGATTGATAAGTTTGGTAAATCTGCTTCCGTTTTCGGATCCGGAGCCTTCCGCGGATATCGCGCCGACTTTAATAACGGTGTTGTCGCCGCCTTGGATAGTGCCGCCTTCGGACGGTTTAGCACCGACTTTCAGCGAGAAAATCTGTTCTTTTTCTTTTACGAGTTTTTCGGACTGTTCGTGAAGTTTGGCTACTTCTTCCAAGAGTTTGTCTTTGTCGATCTCGTTTCTTCTCGTTATAAAGTAGCGGCGTATCACCTGGAACAGCCTGTATGCGATAAAGAAAGCGAGAACAATGTGCAGTATGGAAACGATTATGAGAAGTATCCAACCGAATACGTCAAATCCGCCGACGTTTTTTGAGAGCAGTTGAACGTATTCTATTGCGTCACCGACTATTATGTTGTAAAAAGCCAATCCTATGCTTTTGAAGAAATCCCAAATGTTATTGAGCATCAAC
>CAMNIW010000136.1 GCA_946540675.1 uncultured Clostridia bacterium
GATTTTCCCGATACGGCGACGGTGAAACGGCGGAGTACGGACGCGGATGCGTATATTTGCGACGCGCTTGCCGCCGCGGTGAAAGAAAACCCCGATAAAGTAGACGAAGTATTAAAGCCGAAGCGCGGAGACGAAATAAAGGTCGGCGACGATCTTACGATAAAAGTGCTCAACGACGCGTGTTTCGATAAAAGCGCGAATTACGGCAATAACACGTGCGTTATGTATAAGGCGGTCACCCCGGGAGAGTCGGTTTTGTTTACCGGCGATATGGGAGATCGGGGAGACGTGTTGCTTTGCGACGAGTGGTTCAGAAACGAAATATCGTCCTGCACGGTCATACAAATGGCTCATCACGGCTCAAACGGCTTATCCGACGAGTTTTACGCCGCGATAAAGCAAAAGAAAGCCTGTCTGTATCCGGCGGTGCGATGGATATACGATAACGACAACGGGAGCGGATTCGATTCGGCTCATCTTACAACGCTCCATACGAGAGATCTCGTGCGCAAATGGGGCTGTATCAGGATATATAAATCCGCGGACGGGAGAAAGCTTATAGAATAGGCGATATTAAGAATTTATGCAAAAACGTTACGATTTGTACGGTTACCTTCGTCCCGTATGGCTTGGCGGAAAGATCGAGAACGAAACGATAATGTTTCTCGGAGAAGACGACGAAGCGCGACTGCTGTATACGCCTTGCGGCAAGGTGTCGGTAAAAAATTATTTTCTCGACATAACTTTTTCCGAAGGCAAAGATTATTCGGTTGACGGCGACAGGATAAAGAGACTTGCGGGGGGAGAGATCCCGTTTTTCACCGCGGAAGAATATTATACTACCGAGCGCGGCAAATACGGCATAGAAATAAACGCAGACAAGGCAAAGGAGATTTGTCTTGAAGGCAAACGCTACTTGCTTTACGGCGAAGGCGATTCGTTCACGAAAAGGCAGATTGCCGTTTCGTACGTCGCCGAAGATAGGCGGGGCGGATATATTCCGCAGGACAAGAGCGGCAAATTCGCCGTGTTTTTCGATAAGATAGCCCGCAAAGAAGAGATCGCCGTCACGTTTTACGGCGACAGTATAGCCGCGGGGTGCAATGCGAGCGGAACGGAGTTCGGCGGCAACACTCCGCCGTATATGGATCCGTTTCCCGTGCTGTTCACCGAGTTTTGCGAAAGGACGCTCGGCGCGAAGATAAACGCCGTAAACGCTTCGGTGGGCGGTTGGAGCACGGAGCAGGGATTAAACGCTTACGACGAGCGCGTCGCCCCTACAAGACCCGATCTTCTCGTTCTCGCGTTCGGGATGAACGATATGTCGACGCCGCTTGACAAGTACGCGGAAATGTACGAAGAGATGATAGGGAAGACCCGCGCGATAAATCCTACCGCGGAGATTTTGGCGATAGCCCCGATGTGGCCCAATACCGACAGTGCGTGGGTAGGAAATCAGATACGCTTTAAGGAAGTTCTCGGGGAATTTGAAAAGAAATATCCGTTTTTTGCGATGGCAAACGTGACCGATGTACACGGATACGTGCTTAAAAGAAAGAGATACCGCGACATGACCGCAAACAATATAAACCATCCTAACGATTTTCTCGGTAGAATTTATGCGCAAGTTATGTTAAAAACCGTTTTGGGCGACAGATATGAAAGGGTTTATACGGAAAAAGACAACCGAATCGGTAACGGACAGGCTTAAAGCCGTCTTTTCGGGCGATATGAACGAATATCGCTCTTTGCCGTTCTGGAGTTGGAATAACCTTCTCGACAAAGCCGCCCTTGTCGGTCAGATAGAAGAGATGAAAAAGGCGGGCATGGGCGGTTTTATTATGCACGCCCGCACGGGACTTAAAACCGAATATCTCGGCGAAGAGTGGTTCGCGTGTGTCGAAGCGTGCCTTGACAAGGCGGCGGAACTCGGTATGCGCGCGTGGATATACGACGAAAACGGCTGGCCGAGCGGCTTTGCCGGCGGAAAACTGCTCGAAGTCGAAAAGTACAGGGCTCGATTTTTGGAATACGAAGTGAGATCCGCATTCGATCCCGCGGCTTTTTGCGTCTACGTAAAGGCGGACGACGGATATAAGCGCGTCGACGGGGAAGAAAGCGGAATAAAAGAGTATCACACCCTTTATTTGCGGATAAGCCCGTCGCACACCGATATTCTCGATCCGGAAGTAACGGAAGCCTTTTTGCGTGAAACTCACGAGAAGTATTACGCCCGTTTCGGTTCGCGT
This sequence comes from uncultured Clostridia bacterium, assembly GCA_946540675.1. Lineage (GTDB taxonomy): Bacteria > Bacillota > Clostridia > Christensenellales > Borkfalkiaceae > UBA10281. Next base: position 2,250 of record CAMNIW010000136.1, read on the forward strand.
TTCGGTAAAGAACTCGCGGGGTTTTTCACCGACGAGCCGCAGTATTACAGATGGGCGACGCCCTATCCCGTCAAAGTCGCGGACGAATTTGTCCGCAAGTACGGCGAAGACGTAAAAGACGGGCTGATATATTTGTTTTTGCACGACGAAAGGGGCTATTCTTTCAGGTACAGATATTTTTGCACGCTCAGCGAAATGTACGTGAATACGTATTATAAAAGGCTTTACGAGTGGTGTTCTTCGCACGGGTGTTTGCTCACGGGGCATTCGGTCGAAGAGCCGAGACTGTATACCCAGATGTGGGGCGGCGCGGGAGTTATGCCCACTTACGAATACGAGCATATACCGGGAGTCGACAGTCTCGGACGGAAAGGCGAATATTTTCTTTCTTCAAGACAGGTCGGCAGCGCGGCGGCGCAACTCGGCAAAAAGTTCGTCCTTACCGAGATATTCGGGGCAGGCGGATACGACGTAACGCCGGCGGAACTCAAACACTCCGCGGAGATGCAGTATTTTAACGGCGTAAACCTTATGTGTCAGCATCTTTTGCCGTATTCGGTCGCAGGGCAGGGCAAGCACGACTGTCCGCCCGTGTTTTACAAACAAAACAACTGGTGGGAAGAATTTGCCGAATTCAACGAATATTTTACCCGTTTGGGTTACGTCATAGCCAATACCGACGAACAATGCGACGCGCTCGTCATACACCCTATGAGAAGCGTGTATCTCGAATACGTGCGATCCGAAGACGGGGCGAGCGTATCGGCGCTCGAAAGGTCTTTCGAGAATCTTCTCGGTTATCTCAATTCGGTCGGCGTTACGTATCAACTTGCCGACGAAACCTTGCTTGCCGAACACGGCAGGCTCGAAGACGGCTTTATATCGATCGGGAAGTGCCGCTATAACACCGTTATCGTGCCGGATATGCCCGATATCGCGCGTTCCACGCTCGACCTTTTGTCGGGATTCCGCGGCAAACTCTGTATGGCGGGAAGACCGGAATACGTCGACGGGGAGAAGACGGAAGTCGGACTCGTTCCCGATACGGACGTATCAGATCTCGCTGCGCTTTCCCGCATAAAATTCACGGTAAAGAGCGGCGAAGGCGCGATCACGTCGAGAAAGGGCGACATAGGCGAGTTTTTGTTTATAAAAAATCAGTCTTTGACCGAGCCTATGACTTTTACGCTCGATCTTTCGGGAGAAAACTATATTCCGATAGACCTTCTCGGTCTTACTCTCGGCGGCGACGTTCCGAGCGTTCTCGGCGGCGGAGAAAGTTTGATTATGGTAAAAGCCGAGCCGAGCGAAAGGGTTTACAGAGAACGGATATGCGACAGGGACGTCACGGGCGCGTTTTCGGTTGTCGGTATGAGCGAAAACGTCTTCGTTTCCGACGTGGCGCGTTTGAGTTTCGACGGCATAGAATACGGCGAACCGCAACCGCTTGTCAAAATATTCGAGAATCTTTTGTATAACGGGTTTTCGGGCAGGATATTCATAAAGCACGAGTTTTTCTTTGACAAAGCGTTGCCGACGACGCTCGTCCTTGAAAAGTACGATTTTTTATCCGTCGGGTTCAACGGCGAAAAATTAGAGTTAAGGCAGTCGGATTTCGACGTAAACTTTGTGGAAGCCGACGTCGGGAAATACGTCGTTTCGGGAAAAAACGAATACGTTTACAGTATTTATTACAAACAAAGGGACGAGATACGTTTTGCCTTCTTCGATCCGCGCGCTACCGAATCTATGCGCAATCGCCTTTATTACGACGCTTATATAGAACCCGTATACCTTAAAGGGGATTTCGTCGTATCTAAAGGCGGAAAGCTTTATGAAAGAAAAGAGTACCCCTCCGTATCTTCTGCGCTTTATAAAAACGGTTATCCTTTCTTTTACGGGAGCGTTACGCTCAAAGGGAACTACGAGTACGACGGCGAAAGCGACGTCGCCATAATTGCCGACGGCAGATACGTCGCTCTCGGCATAACG
>CAMNIW010000137.1 GCA_946540675.1 uncultured Clostridia bacterium
GTTGCGGAAGCGGAAGGCGTTGAAACGGGCGAAAACAGAGAAGGTATGTTCTTCGCGGCAAGGACTTTTTCTATGAAACTCGGTCAGTCCATAGCGATGCTCGCGTTCACTTCGCTCGCGATAATCGGGGCTACCCAGCAGTCGGGCTCCAACGAGATAACCGCTTCGTCTTTGGGACTTACGATAGTCGCTTTCGCGGCGGTCGCGTTCTGCGTGCTCGGCGCGCTCATACTTATGCTTTATAACGAAAAGAAGGTTATGAAGACCATAGAGAAAAAGGCGGAAACGGCGGTCGCGGCGGAAGCGCAAGAAACGACCGGACAAACGCAGGAAGCGCCCGTTGCCGAAGTCGAAAACGGAGAGAACGATGGCTGAAATAATAGTCGAATACGAATTCGGCGGCGAGATAAAGACCGCGACGGCGACCAATGCCGACGTCGCGGTAAAGATCTCGGAGACCGAAACCGAAAGGACTGTCGAGATAACCGCGCTCAAAGATATTAAACTTTCAAGCGTAAAGGACGGCGCGATATTTACCGTATCCCGTGCGGACAGCGTGTTTCTCAACGGCTACCAGTCCTGGACGGACACCAAGGAATTTTACCTTTCGGAAAAAGAGAGAGACGTAAAGAAGATTCCCAAGATATTAAACGGCATATTCGCGTTCGACCGTTACGGCGACGCGCTTATGTACGACTACGGCAAAGACAGGCTTCACGGTTACGACGTGTTCTATTCCCGCGGAGAAAGGGAGTGTTTCTTCCTTAACGCGAATTACAAAACGGCTTATCTCGTGTTTGAAGTCAACCGCAAGAGCGGGGAAGTTACCGCGATATCCGATTACGGCGGTATGTTTATCAAAAGCGGAACGGAAATGACCGTTTTGCATTACTATATTGCCGAAAACTATTCAAAAGGCATCGAACTTTTGGATAAACTTTATCCGAAAAAGAATATCGAAAAGATATTCGGATATACTTCGTGGTATAACTATTATCAGAATATCGACGAACAGACCATACGCCGCGATCTCGCCGCGCTGGACGGAAGGTTCAACCTTTTCCAGATAGACGACGGGTACGAAACTTTCGTCGGGGACTGGCTCGACGTCGACAAGAAAAAATTCCCGTGCGGTCTTGACGGCATCGTGGAAGAGATACACAGGAAAGGGCTGAAAGCGGGCATATGGCTCGCGCCTTTCGTCGCCGAAGAAAAGAGCAGACTTTTCCGCGATTACCGCGGTTGGTTCAAAACTCAAAGCGGCGAGCCCGTAAGATGCGGAGCCAACTGGTCGGGATTTTACGCGCTCGACTTCTATAAACCCGAAGTCCGCGACTATATCAAAAAGTGCCTTACTTATTATAAGGATATGGGTTTCGATTTCTTCAAACTCGACTTTTTGTACGCGGTCAGCCTTCCCGTTTACGAGAACAAGACGAGAAGTCAGGTCGCGGAAGAAGCGTATTCCTTCATCCGCGAAGTTTTGGGCGACAAACTCATTTTGGGTTGCGGCGCGACCGTATTCAACGCGATAGACAAATTCGACTATTTGCGTATAGGTCCCGACGTATCGCTTAAATTCGACGACGTATGGTATATGCGCCGTATGCACCGAGAGAGAATATCCACCAAGGTAACGCTTCAGAACACCGTTTACCGTTCGATATTCGGCGGCAGGTTTTTCGGCAACGATCCCGACGTGTTTCTTCTCCGCGACGACAACATAAGTTTAAGCGATAAGCAAAAGCAGGCTCTTCTGACGATAAACGCCCTTTTCGGCGACGTTATGATGACTTCGGACAACGTAGGCGATTACGACGGCGAAAAGGAAAAATATATCGACAAGGCGCTCGCTCTTTACAGCGGTGCAAAAGTCACCGACTACCGCCGTCGCGGCAGGTTTATAGAGATCGAATACGATTTCGACGGCATATCGAGACGGGTCGAGTACGACGTCAAAAAAGGCGTGCTCGTATAATAAAAAGGGGGAAAATATGGATAAAAGCAGTGTAATATTCGGCAATCCTATGGACAAAAAGACCGTAAAAGGAGCCGAAAAGAGCAAAAAGAAGTATATCAAAAAATACGGCGACGATACTGACGCGGACTACAAAATATCTTTTAAGGATATTCCCGCGCTCGACTTTATCGGGGCGACCGACGTCGTTTTCGGGGAAGAAAATCAGGAGTTTGCGGACAATGCGCTCATCGTCGGCAATATCCGTATGGGTTTCGGTCATTACAGAATATCCATCGCCATGGCGTCTTGCGCCAAGGCTCTCGGATACAAGCCGTATTGGCTCGATCTCGCGTCTTTCGACGCCACGGGTTCCAAGATGATAAGAGAGCAAAACGATATGTATTCGCTCGCGTCGAGAATATCGCAAAAGTCAAGACTTTTCAATAAACTCGTTTGGGAACCCTTGAACAGCGAAGGTTTCAAAAAGATAACCTACAACGCCAAAGACCAGAAGAACAGCGAACTTCTCGTTCCCATATTCAAAAATATAAGGAAAGATATTCCGTATATCGCCACTCACGTCTGGCCGAGTCAGGCGGCTGTGCACGCCGGGATGACCAACGTCGTCAACGCCATACCGGACAATTGGCCTATGGGACTTCACCTTTCGGAAGGCGCGGTGCATACCGTACAGACGCCGTTCGCGTATCTCGGCTATAAGACGCTCGACGGCTTTGCGAAAACTCCGCTTAAAGGTATACCGGAGTCCGAACTCAAAGAAGTCGGCGCTTACGTCGATCACGAACTTTTGGTCGATCTCGAAGAAGACAACAGGCGCAGAAAGGCGAGAGTAGCGGAAGGCAAGCCTATGAGAATACTTATGACCGTAGGCGGCGCGGGCGCCGGGTTCGATATGTTCCTTGCTATGGTAAAGCATCTTTTGCCGTACGTAAAGGAAAACAAAGTCGCGCTCTTTATAAACTTCGGAGATCACCTTACCGTATACGAGAAACTCTCGAAAAAACTCGGCAAAATAGAGTGCAAACAGTATTTCAACGAATACGGTAAACTCCGCGAACTTGCCAAAGAGATATACGACGGCGACGCGAGCGGCATTTACGCTATCTATAACGAGAACATTTTCGAAGCGGTCTATTCGACAAATCTTCTGATGCCTTGCACCGATCTTTTGGTTACCAAGCCGAGCGAACTCGCGTATTACCCGATACCCAAAGTATTTATGAAGCACATCGGCGGACACGAAGTTTACGGCGCGATCTACGGCAGCGAGATGGGCGACGCCACGGCTGAAAAGCCCGACAAGAAGAGCATAAACGCTATGCTTGACAAACTGTTATCCGACAAGGAGATATTGCCGCATATGTGCGATAGGATAGACGAGTTAAAGGCTCAGGGTTACTACGACGGCGGATACAGGTGTGTCGAACTCGCCGCGGGAAAGAGAAAGTAAAACTATAATTAAAAACAGTCGCGGATCCTATCCGCGACTTTTCGTTTTCCTGAAAAATTGACAACTCGGCTAAAATAATATAAAATAGTTACAAATCGACGTTTCGGACAAAACGTGTCGTTCAATTTCCTTTTTGTGCGGTTTATAATTAAGGCATAAAAAGGAGGTAACGATATGAACACTGACAAAATCTATGCGGAACAGGTGGCTAACGACTATTCGCCGAAACAGACGTCCAAGGTAGTGGCGCTTAAAAAACTTGACAGAAAGGCAAAAATGCCTTCGGCGGTATTCGCCTATACTTTCGGGATAATATGCTCGCTCGTATTGGGCGTCGGGATACTTGCGATAATCGCGATATCGGTCATATCCTTTATCCGCGTCCTGCGCGAAAACAAAAACAAATGATCTGACGATAAAAAGGGCACCGATACGCGGTACCGTGTTCAGCCCAACGAAAAAGGGATACCGTTTTTTGGTATCCCGTTTTTGTTTGGAGATGTATACCGAAGGTATTCCGCCAAGACTTCCGAAGGGAAACGGCGGCTGACCGGATTTGTAAATAGCGAGACACCATAAGAGTGGTATCTCGCTATTATTTGTCTAAGAGCGCCATAATGATACGTAAACCTTATTAAAAACGCCATAATGATACACGCTTGTCATCCCGACAAATTTGAATTTAACGAGCGGACAGCTTCAAGAATTTTGCTTCGTTCATCTGTTCGTTTG
>CAMNIW010000138.1 GCA_946540675.1 uncultured Clostridia bacterium
ATACTGTCCATAACTTCATACATAACTTCTTTCGGCTCGCCTACCGAAAGTCCGCCTATGCCTATACCGTATTTCGCATAAGGTATCGTCTCTCTTAAAGATTCTTTGCGGAGATCTTTGAAAACGTTTCCCTGCACTATCGGAAAGAGCGCCTGATCGTCGTTTTTGTGATGGTTATAACAGCGTTCGAGCCACGAGAGAGTTCTCTTCATGGCATTTGCGCTCTCTTTATAATTTACCCCGTAAGCGGTACATTGATCGAATGCCATTATTATGTCCGCGCCGAGATTGTTTTCTATGTCTATGGCCTTTTCGGGCGTGATAAAATGCTTGCTCCCGTCAACGTTGGAACTGAAAGTAACGCCGTCGTCTTTTATATCGTTAAGTTTTGCGAGAGAAAAAACCTGAAATCCGCCGCTGTCGGTAAGGATAGGTCTGTCCCAGTTCATAAAAGAGTGCAACCCGCCCGCTTTTTTAACGATCTCGTCTCCGGGGCGCATATAAAGATGGTAGGTGTTGGCAAGTATAATTTGCGCGCCTGCGTCTTTAAGGTCTTTAGGCAATACCCCTTTGACGGTCGCCTGTGTGCCGACAGGCATATAAACGGGCGTTTCTATATCGCCGTGCGGAGTATGAAGTATCCCCGCTCTCGCGCCCGTTTCGGCGTCCTGTTTTACAGTTTCAAAATAAAATTTGTCCATATTTTCATAAAATCATCATAGCGTCGCCGAACGAAAAAAACCTGTATTTTTCTTTGACCGCAAGTTCGTATAATTCGAGTATTTTTTCTCGCGAAACCATAGCCGAAACAAGCATAATAAGCGTGCTTTCCGGCAAATGGAAGTTAGTTATCAGACAATCCACGCACTTAAACTTATACGGCGGATAAATAAATATATCGGTATCGCCTTCGGTCGCCTTTACGAAACCGTGTTCGTCCGCGACGCTCTCCAAAGTCCTTACGCTGGTAGTTCCGACCGCTATAACTCTCCTGCCTTCGCGCTTCGCTTTGTTTATGATCTCGGCGTTCGCTTCGTCTATCCGATAAAACTCCGTATGCATAACGTGTTTTGTCACGTCGTCGACTTTTACGGGTCTGAACGTCCCGAGTCCGACGTTTAACTGAACTTCGGCAAATTCAACGCCTTTTTCTTTGAGTTTTTCCATCAGCCCGACGGTAAAATGCAGCCCGGCGGTAGGCGCGGCCGCCGACCCTTCTTTTTTACAGTAAACGGTTTGATATCTCGACTGATCTTTAAGTTTTTCGTGTATATACGGCGGCAACGGCATTTCGCCCGTCCGCGACAATATATCTTCGAAAACACCGTCAAAAACAAACCTGACGACGCGTCCGCCCGCTTCGGTCTTAGACTCGATAACGCAGGACAACTCGTCGTTTACGGTAAGCGTCACGCCGTCTTTACATTTCTTTCCCGGTTTGACGAGAACTTCCCATCTTGCAAGGTCTATCCTTTTAAGCAACAATATTTCGACCTTGCCGCCGTGTTCGGTATGTGCGTAAATTCTCGCGGGATATACTTTTGTATTGTTTATAACGAGCAGATCGCCGGGATTTAAGATATCGTAAATATCTCTGAATACCTTATGGCTGACGCTGTCATCCGCCCTGTTGTACACCAACAGTCTGGAAGAGTCTCTCGGCTCCACAGGCGTTTGCGCTATGAGTTCTTTCGGTAAATCGTAGTAAAAATCGCTTGTTTTCAGCATTATTGTTCGTCGAATAAAGAAATTTGATCTTTTATCTTTTGCGGGATTTTTCTCCCGAGATGTTCGTACGCTCTCGGCATGGCAATCCTGCCTCTCGGACTTCTTGACACGAAACCGAGTTGCAAGAGATACGGTTCGTATACGTCTTCTATCGTGTTTTTATCTTCGTTTATCGTAGCGGCGAGAGTTTCGAGCCCGACCGGTCCCCCGCCGAACTTGTCTATCATCGAAGACAGGAGTTTTATATCTATATTATCGAGCCCCAAGTCGTCTATTTCGAGCCTGTCAAGCGCATGCTTTGTATCCGCGAGAGAAATCTCGTCGTGCTCCATAACTATCGAAAAGTCGCGCACGCGTTTGAGAAGTCTGTTCGCTATTCTCGGAGTTCCGCGACTTCTTTTCGCGACTTCTTCGGTGGCGGCGTCGCTTATCGTACTGCCGAGAGTAGCGGCCGATCTTCTTACTATTTCGGCAAGTTCGTCGACCGAATACATTTCGAGACGGCATATCACCCCGAATCTGTCGCGCAAAGGAGAACTCAACATACCCGCTCTCGTAGTCGCGCCGATAAGCGTAAACTTTTTGAGCGGTATTTGCACCGATCTCGCCATAGGCCCTTTACCGACTATAAAGTCGAGCGAAAAATCTTCCATAGCGGGATAGAGAATCTCTTCCACGTTATGGTTAAGCCTGTGTATTTCATCGATAAACAGCACGTCGCCTTCGTTGAGATTGGTAAGTATTGACGCGAGATCCCCCGACTTCTCTATCGAAGGTCCCGACGTGACCTTTATTTGCACTCCCATCTCGGCGGCGATAATATGCGCGAGCGTGGTTTTACCGAGTCCCGGCGGACCGTATAAAAGCACGTGGTCCAGCGCTTCGCCGCGCATTTTTGCCGCGGTCATAAAGACGGATAAGTTGGTCTTTACTTTTTCCTGACCGACGTATCCTTCCATTGACTTCGGTCGTAAAATATTTTCGACTTCGTCATATTCGGTTTTCGTGCTGACAATCAAACTTTCTTCTTCGTCGAACATATTTACCGCCTTTTAGTTGAGATTTCTGAGAGCAAACGCTATAAGGTCTTCTATCGTTTTCGCGCCTTTTTCTCTTGCGGTCTTGACCGCGTTTCTGCTTTGAACGCCCGAAAAACCAAGTCCCATAAGCGCTATAACGGCGTCTTCGTCTTCGCCCGTAAACTTCACTTCCGCGCCTTGATTTTGAGTCGTTATCTCTTCTTTTTCTATATTTTCGCGCAATTCGAGAATTATCCTTTCCGCAGTCTTCTTGCCAAGTCCTTTGACTTTCGATAAAGTCTTTACGTCTGACATCGCTATCGCGGTCGCAAGATCGGATAAATTCATACCGGACAATACCGCTATGCCCATTTTCGGTCCCACGCCGGAAACGGAAATGAGTTTCATAAACATGCTTTTTTCGGCTTTATTGTCAAAACCGTACAGACAAACGCCGTCTTCCTTTACCTGAAAATAAGTGTAAATTCCGCCTTCTTTTTGCGCGGTAAGCCTTGCGAGAGCGGTCGAAGAACACAATATTTCGTATCCTATGCCGTTGTTTTCGAGAATTACTCCGCCGTCTATTTCGTCTATTACTTTGCCTTTTATGTACGCTATCATATAATTTTTATCCTTTTACTTTATCAAGAACGGGGATCTCAGTCTGTTTGCCTGACTGTGCGTTAATGCGACCGCAAGCGCGTCCGCGGCGTCGTCCGGTCTGGGTATTTTGTCAAGCCGTAAAAACGTTTTTACCATCGTTTGCATCTGATGCTTGTCCGCACGCCCGTAACCCGTAAGCGACTGTTTTATCTGAAGCGGCGTATACTCATAAAGCCTGCCGCACCCCTTTACGCAGGTGAGCAGTATAACTCCCCTTGCCTGCGCGACGTTTATACCGGTCGTTATGTTGTTATTGAAAAACAACTCTTCGAGAGCAATCTCGTCGGGTTTGTATTTTTCTATTAGTTTGTTTACCCCTTCTTCCAGAAGCGCGAGCCTTACGGGCAAACTCTCTTCCTTCGGCGTAAGAACAACGCCGTAATCTATCACGGTCGCCTGCCCCCTTTCGCTATTAAGAACACCCCAGCCCATCGTCGCAAGCCCCGGGTCTATGCCGAGAATTATCATACTTCGCCTTATAAACGTTTAATATAATTATAATAATATATTTATTGCGATTAGTCAAGCAAACTTGTCCCTTAGTAAAAAGAGCCGATACAAAAATTTAAGGCGTCGGGACTTCCGACGCCTTAACGTTTTTTTTGAAGCTATTTTGCTTTTCTGACGGTCAAATTGAAAATATTGTTATGACTCATTTTTGAACCTTTTCCCCTTCGTAAAGCCGCTCGGAATTACTCTTATCCGTTTTCGCGCTTCCGTCGCATTATCG
>CAMNIW010000139.1 GCA_946540675.1 uncultured Clostridia bacterium
TGTCCGACCGACCCTTTAACCGTGTCTACGGTTTTGGTAACTTTCGCCGCGCCCCTGAGTTTCATCACCCTTTTAACCGCATCGTTGGAATAAACCGAAGCGACGTTGTATGCGTCGTATTCTTTAAGCTCGGAAAACGCCTTTTTCAGTCCCTTTGCCGACGTATTTATCGTAGAATAGGTGAAATTGTCAAGTCCGAGTTCTTTAAGCAAAAACGCGTGTATATCGTTTCTGTTTTCGGTAAGCGCATTACCGAACATCGCGAAAGAATTATAACTGAGACAGTCGAAGAAAGACGGATAAACCTTCTCTACGCTGTCTACCGACGCTATCTCGCCGCCTTGCGACGAACACATAAGAGCGATCGCCGCCGCCATGGTTATGAAAGCGTCGTCGCAGTTTTTTATCTCGCCGCCGTCGTATTTTTCGACTCCGCTTATTATTATTCCTCCGCCGAATTTTTTGCACTTTCCGCCGATCGCGGTCAACATATCGACTATTTTGTCAAAACTGCCGAATTCTTTATATCTGAAAGCGTCGGTCGCGTCGCATATTATGCTTTCCCCCCTTGCCGCGCCCATAAGCACCGCAAGAGCCGGAAGTTCGTCCATTATCGTGACCGATTCTTCCGAAAGAACGTGAACCGCGCGAAGATCGCTCTTATACGAAGTGACGTCCGCTATCATTTCGCCGGAAAGCATACGCTTGTTTTTGACTTCGATGCGTCCGCCCATACGTCTTATTATATCGAGCGCTTTCGTTCTCGTGGGATTTATTCCGACGTTTCTCACTGTAACGCTTCCGCTTAAAAGTCCGAGAGCGAGAAAATACACCGCGCAACTGAAATCGCCGCAAATATATATTTTTTCGCCGTGTATGCGGCTCTTTTCAAGCACTGTCGCGCCGCTTTCTTTATCGAATCTTATCCTTGCCCCCATCTCTTTCAAAAGGATTTCCATATGGTTGCGCGAACGGGTCTTTTCTATTATTTTAGCCCTGACTTCGCCCATAACGGCGCTTAACAATATCGCCCCTTTAACCATTGAAAACCCGACGGGCATTTCGTATTCGATTGACCTTATGGCGTCGCCGTCGACGAGTATCGGCGGCACTGAATAATTCGTGAGAGCGACCGTCGCCCCCATTTTTTCCAGCGGCTCTTTGACCTGTTTCATCGGGATCTGAGAAAGTTTTTTACTGCCGGTAAGTATAACTCGCGCCTTACTTCCCGCCGCCACGCCGCACAACATTCTCATCGCAAACGCGCTGTCGTCGCAATCGATCTTAATGTTGTCGTTTACTTTTTTGGTTCCCCTTATATCGAGAACTCCGTTTTTAATTTTGACTTTTGCCCCGAGTTTTTTAATGCAGGAAAGCACGGTATACGTTTCATCGCACATCAAAGGATTTACGATAGACGTTTTGCCCGAAGCGATCGCTCCGAGCATGATCGCTCTCAGCGTTATGCTTTTATCCGGCAAAACGTAAAACTCTCCGTGCAGATTTTCTTTTGGATTGATTCTCATATTCTTTCTTCTCTATATGAATATTCCGGCGCTTATAAAGACGCGCTGATTTCGTTTATCAAATCTATATATATTTTCGACGCTTCGTTTACGGTCGCGGCAAACTCCTCCGCTCCGCCTTCGCCGTCGGATACGGCCTTTATGATAAGGCAAGGTTTCGCGGCGTTTCTCGCGGTGATAAGCACTCCCGCGCTTTCCATCTCGCATATGTCCGCCGAAAATGTGTCTCTTAAATATTTCTTCGCTTTTTCGTCCGACACAAACTTATCCGCAGACGCGCATATAACGCAAGGAATATCGGGAGCGACTTCCGTTACTTTTTCGAGAAGAGTTCGGTCGGTCGATATTACGGCGCCGTCGCTTCCGGGATACACCCCGACGTCCAGGTCGTCTATCGCGGTAAGATCGAAGTCGTAATGCACGACCCCTTTTACGGCGACTACGGTTTTAAGAGAAACGCCTTGTCTCAAAGAGCCGCAAACTCCGAAATTTATTATTACGTCTACGTCGTACTCGCTTATAAGCATTTGAGTCGCGGCGGCGGCGAATATCTCGCCAATCCCCGATCTTGCGCAATAGGCGACGTTTTCGCCGACTTTGAAAGACACTACGTCAAAACCCTTGACTTTTTCTTTTTTTATTTCGCCGTTTTGTCTGCCGATAAACGGAAGCAATTCTTTTTGCATGGCGACTACCATACCTATTTTCTTCATAAAACGAGCCTCTTTTCACCTAAAAGCAAAAAATAAAATATAATATCGTATGTGCGGTAAAATTCTGATCCTTAACTCAAATCCGCCGAAAGCGTACGTCGACGCCGTTCTTTCGGTAGGACTTATCCCCGACTGCCGTTTCCGAAAAGCGGATACCGAAGATTACGCGGGACTTTTACTCACGGGCGGCGGAGACGTCGCGCCGTTTATATACGGGAAACAAGTCGATTGCAAAAACGTAAACATCGTGCGCGACGAAGTCGAACTTGCGGTCCTGAAAATTTTTATGACCGCGCACGTTCCGATTCTCGGCGTGTGCCGCGGAATGCAACTTATAAACGTCGCTCTCGGCGGAACTATACGCTGCGTCAGCGACCATATCGGTAAATCCGACGTATATCACGATATAACAGGAAAAGGTTTTTGTAAAGATTTGACGTTCGTCAACTCCGCCCACAGGCAGGCGATAGATTCGCTCGCCGACGGATTTTCGGTCGAAGCGGTTTCTTCGGACGGCGTTATCGAAGCGATAAAGCGCGAAAACGTGACCGCCGTACAGTTTCACCCTGAAAGACTTGACCGCCGCGCGATAAAAGCCGTTTACGGAGAGTTTGCGAAAGACGTCAGCCTTTACCTTCGGAAAGTCTGATCCAGGTAGGCAATTTTTCAACGAAATCGCCGTTATTTGCCGTTTTCGACATCATATCGAGCAAGTTCTCGCTGGCGTTTTTATCGGTAGAGAGTATTTTTCTCAACCTGTATGCGCAGTCGAGTTCTTTCTCGGAAAGCAGGAGTTCTTCTTTTCTCGTGCCGGACTTATAAAGATCTATCGCGGGGAAAACTCTCTTTTCCGAGAGTTCGGACGTGAGATGTATCTCCATATTCCCCGTTCCCTTGAATTCTTCGTATATAACGTCGTCCATCTTGCTGCCCGTTTCGATAAGAGCCGTCGCGATTATAGTAAGACTTCCGCCGTTTTTTATGTTTCTCGCCGCCCCGAAAAATCTCTTCGGACCCTGCATCGCGGCGGGATCGAGCCCGCCCGTAAGAGTTTTGCCCGAAGTAGGAGTTACGTTGTTATACGCCCTTGCGAGACGTGTGATGGAATCAAGCAGGATAATGACGTCTTCACCGTTCTCGACAAGGCGTTTCGCTCGCTGCAAAGCGAGTTCGGATACCCTGACGTGATTTTCCGCAGACTCGTCGAAAGTGGACGCTATTACGTCGCAGTCGACGCTTTCGCGTATATCGGTCACTTCCTCGGGTCTTTCGTCTATGAGAAGCACCATCAGATAAGCCGACGGATAATTACAAGTGAGATACTCCGCTATCTTTTTGAGCAACGTGGTCTTGCCCGCTTTCGGCGGAGCGACTATAAGTCCCCTTTGCCCCTTTCCTATGGGACACAACAAATCTATACACCTTACGGACAAATCGTTGCCGTTGTCGGGAGTTTCCAAAGTCAGCCTTTCGTCGGGATAATGCGGCGTAAGGTCGTCGAAGTCCACCCTTGCGGAGAAATTTTGCTTCCCGTTGACCGAATAAATCGAAGTCAGCGCCGGCGCTCCCTTGTCACGCTGTTGACCGACGGAACCTATTACGAAGTCTCCCTTTTTCAGTTTCCAACTTCTTATCATTGCCGGAGAAACGAATATATCCTTGCCGTTCAACTTGTAATCGGTCGGACGGAGAAATCCGAATCCTTCGGATAATATATCGAGTATACCCCTTGCCATTTCGTCTATCGAATCGAGCCGTTCGCCGTCGCTATGGAAGGAAAACCGTCCGGACTGTTCCTTTTCTTCCGAACCTACCTGATCGTCTTTTATCTCAAAAGGCGGTCTGCCCCTTCTTTCCCGATGCCCGTCGGCGGCTATATCGCCGCTT
>CAMNIW010000140.1 GCA_946540675.1 uncultured Clostridia bacterium
CAAATAGTAACCGCCCACCGCGTCGCTCTGCCCCGGTCTGCCGATAACTATCGTCTTCTCTCCCGAAGAAATATCGACCACGTACGCGTTTTCGGCATAGAACGTAGTGTTTTCCCGAACGGGCAAACGGTCGTCCGTATCGTCGGTAACGGTTACTCCGCCGATCTTGACGAAAGGCGCGAAAAGGTCGCGCATATCGAAAGTTTCGGCCGTTTCGTACTCATAAATATCGGAGACGTTTCCTACGATATCCACGCCTTTTAGTCCTAAATAGTAATCGCCGAACGCCTTTTCTCCGTCCTTCGCGGAAAGCCCGATATGGTCTTCCGCCTGTATGCTGAAAGTCAGTACGCCGTTTTCGTAAACGGTTTCAAAACCGTTGGGATCGGCAAAAGTACCGTTGTTGTTCCGATCAAGCACGACGATCGTTTTTGCGTCGTTGTTTCCGTAGAGCCAGTTTTCGCTATAATACAAGACGACTTGTTTAAGTCCCGAAAGTTCGTCTATTTTGACGGAAACGTTTTTTGTCCTGACGTTTCCGTCTATATTCATTTCGTCGAACTCGGGCGCATCGGAGTCGACGCGGATAGGTCCGAATCGCCTGATCGTTCCGGACTCGTCGGAATAGGTCGATTTTGCGTAGACGTGAAGATAGTACGTGCCCGATTCGCCATTGAGCGAAGCGGTTATTATCCCGTCTGCCGAATACATTATTCCGAACGGAGCAAAATCCCTATACCGCAAGGTTTCCTGGTATATCCGTTGGTCATCTTCAGACCGGGCTTCACGCGCATTATGCTCGTATTCATAGACTTTACATAAATCTAATTTTCTGTAGACGTAATAATTCTTCGATTGGTCGACGGATACGTCGACGGTAGGAATAAAGTCCGTTTCGTTGAACTCGTAATACTTATCGAGATCGGAGTCTACGGGGTTCAATACTCTCATGTAGTTAAGGTTCGGCGACCGAGACCAAAGATAATACGTGCCTTGTATATTGCCGGTTCCGGACACGGTGACCTTGGTGGAAAAATCTCTTACGTATTCGTTCGGGATATCTCCCGTTTGCTCTACGAAGGGACTGCGGTTGTCGAAAGAAACCGCAAGACTGCTCCTTAATTGTCTGGGAGAACACTTGTCGCTTTCGAGCGAAGCAAGGGTGTTGTAATTTTTGCAGTAGTTGTTTTGGTCTTCTCTGTTTCTGCCGTAGTCGCAAACCTTGTTGATATTGTCGAATCCTTCGATCTCGATGTTATTGATCGTTCCGATAATACGATCTCCGTAACTGTCCTTTGCGGTAGCGGGATCGAACTCGAAAACAAGCGTGTCGGTCGCAAGCCCTCTCATACCTGCGTATTCGGACGTGGACGAAACACAGTTGAAAGTCGCCTTGTAATTATTGAAGCCGCCCGAACCCGTAAGATTTGTCCTTAACTTGATTTTGGGAATATCCGAATCCGCACAGTTTACAGGCTCGTTAAAACGCACGGAAATGCGGATCTTGTCGCCGTCCCGCGCGGTCGAGCGGTCAACGTACCAACCTTTGACTGTCGGCGAAGCCTCGTCGACTACTATCCACGCTAAATTCCAGTCGTAAGTCTCACGATACCAGTTCGAGTCGCTCTTGAACGTTTCGTAAAGCGTTCTCGAAGAGACTTTCATATAGTAGTCTTCTCCCCAATTGAGTTTGTTTTTTGCCTGAAACACGTACTCTTCGCTCGCAAAAGACTCGCTCTCGTGCTTCATATCGCCGTAACTCCGACCGAAGTTGAGTGTATCGTAGTCGATATGTCTCAGCGTTACGGTATAAAGTTGTACGCCGGAAGTGTCGCCGTCGTAAAGTTTTAACGTACACCAGGAAGACATCGTGACGCCGCTTTCGTCCAACTTCGTATATCCGCCGGTATAAAGATTGGCAAGCCCCGTGTCCAAGTAATCCTTGCCCATAACGCCGTTATCCTTGAAGGCTTGCGAAGCGGAGAGCGTCTGTCCGCTTTTATTTTCGTGATATATTTTGAGATTGTCGTAAGTGTCTCTGCAGGTTTTGGAATACTCCTTGAGTATCTGATGTCCCAATGAGTTATCCGTCATGTAATCGTGCAATTTATCCGCCGTAGACGTGAGATTTACGCGAAGCGACCTTGCGCTCTCGTTTATACTGAAATTTGCGGTCAGAACTTCGTAAAGTTCGATGTTAAAATACGGTTTGACGCCGTTAACGACAAATCTTTCGACGTTTTTGTTTACCTTGATGGAAATCGTATCGTAGAAAATATTGCCGTTGCTGCTCGATTTTCTCAGCGAAACCACGTCGTCGAACGCCGTATAGTCCTGTCCCGCCACGGCGGTGACGTTACGCGTACGGATCTTTACTTTTATTTCTTTCATACTCACGCCTTCGGGGATCCCGCTTGCGATCTTTACCGTAACCGTATCTTCGTTTGCGGTCGTGTCTTTCGTCGTTACGAGTTTGGTCTCGTCGAACGAAATTCCGACCTCGTAGGCGTTTATCCACTGCGGATAAGCAAGCGCGCGGATAGAGCCGAACTTCGACGTCGCCGCAAACAGGCAACCGATGGTCAGCATACACGCCACTATTAAAATTATCGGCTTTAATAATATCTTCTTATTTCCGCCCATTATCTTTCTCCTCCGTCGGGAACAGGCGAGCTGTCCAACAAATCTTCTATCTTTGCGTCGGGGTGACTTTGCTTGTAGAGTTTCCACATTCTTATTATGTCCCGCGCTTCTTCCGCGTCGCTTTCTCCGCGTTCGGGCGTCTCTCCGTCTTTATCCGCGGACCGCTCTTCCCCGACAAACGCCGAATACTCTTCTTCGGACGCTTCGGCGGAAGTTTCGCTCCGCTTGTCGGCGCTCTCGGTCAAACCGCCCGACGCGCCGCCCGACGCGTTCACGCCCGCGCTTTCCTTCGCTTCCGCCTTTTCCTTTCGGTCTTTTTCCACAAGGTCGTTGCGAATCGCGATATTGTAAAACGCTTCTTTCTCGTCGAACAGACGGTTGTTCAGTTCGGACGTGTCCATTTTGCCCAACTTATAGAAGGGAACTTTGAAACTCGGCGTGAAATACGTCATAAGCGGATAGTTACCGAAAGTTACGACTATTGAGTGACCTATGTCGCCCTGATGGTTAAGGCGTTGCAATTCGCTGGGATATATAAGCGGTCTTACCTGCATCTGCGTGGTAACGTTTATATCGCGCGCCGAATTCGCGCTGCCCGACGAACTGTTGGTCGCGACCGTTATGTTTCCGCAAAGTTCGCTGTACTCCTTGCACGTTCCCATATCGTTGGAACCTATAAACATCTTTATACCGCAGTTACCCTTTACGATATCCGCGACTTTATCGCCGTAAACGTTGTTTAACTGCGCGTACGACTGTATTATCATATTGAACCATATCTTACGGCTACGCCCTACCGTTATCATCTTGTCGAACTTGTCTATCTTGGGCATATTGGCAAATTCGTCGAGAATATAGTAGACGTTTCTCGGAAGAGACAGATCTTCGTATGAAGACGCTATCTTTATGAGAGCCTTGTATATGGAAAGCATAAATATCGCCGCAAGGTTGTATCTCGTGTCCTTTTCGTCGGGGATCTTGAGAAACAGCGCGGTGGGACGGTCGGCAAGGTTTTCGGGAATAAAATCGCTCGCCGAAGTCAGGGCGCAAATACCCGAATCGTTGAACATCGTGAGTTTTTCGTATACGATGGACATATAACTCGCCCTTGTGGACTCGGCGGCGTCGCAAACCTGCTTGCTGAGCGACAACGCCTTGCTGAGCGGACTGCGTCCGGCGAAATAGCGGCGGAGTTCGTAATAGTCCTTATTGCTGTTCTGAAGTATCTTGGCAAGGTTGAAGAAATTGAATTTTTCCTTTACCATACCGAATCTCGGATCTTCGCTGTCTTCGAGCATGGCGAGAAGGGTCGCAAGCGTTATTGCCCTTGCGCCCTTTTCCCACATCGGATCCTTTTCGTTTTCGACGGGAACGAGCGCCGAAACGAGATCGTTAAGGTCTTCGTACACTTCGTCGAAAGTCTTTTTCTTATAGACCTTTATGGAAGTTTTGAGATTTGCCATATCCG
>CAMNIW010000141.1 GCA_946540675.1 uncultured Clostridia bacterium
TGACGGCGGCGATAGTCGTATCCGCGTTGACTTTTTTGTTATTGACCGCGTCGGTAATATTTTTTCCGTCGATAAAGATCGGCAGGGCAAAGATAGGCTCGTACTGGGTTGTCGCGCTTATCGGCGCGACGGTCCTTTTGATCTTCGGGCTCGTGCCCGTAAAGGACGTTATTTCGGGACTGACGGCGGAAACGGAGATAAATCCGCTGAAAATTCTCGTATTGTTCTTTTCTATGACCTTTCTTTCGGTCTTTCTCGACGAAGCCGGATTTTTCGGGTATCTCGCAGGCAAAGCCGTAAAGATAGCAAGGACTAAACAGATCGCCGTCTTTGCGGCGTTGTATTTTCTCACCGCGATATTGACGGTTTTTACGTCCAACGACATAATAATCCTTACCTTTACCCCCTTTATATGCTTTTTTTGCAAAAACGCGGGGATAGACTCCGCGCCATATCTCGTAGGGGAGTTTGCGGCGGCAAACACCTGGTCAATGATGCTTATCATCGGCAATCCGACAAACATTTATCTTGCGACTTCCGCGGGGATCGGGTTTGTGGAATATTTCAGGGCGATGGCTCTTCCGACGGCAGCGGCGGGGGCGGTGGAATTTATAATAATTTTGCTCGTCTTTTCGAGAAAACTCCGCTCGCCGATAGCGGTCGTTTCTTCCGAATATGCGATAGAGAGCAAAGCGGATCTGATAGCGGGTTGCTCCGCGCTTTCGGTATGCCTTGTTTTTTTGGTCGTTTCGGGTTACGTCGGGCTCGAAATGTGGGCGGTCGCGGCGGTTTGCGCGGTCGTTTTGATAGCCGTCTCGGTTACGGTGAGAATAATAACCAAAAAGGGTTGGGCAAGGCTTTGGTCTTCCGTAAAACGCCTTCCGTGGCAACTTATCCCGTTCGTGCTTTCGATGTTCGTGTTCGTCATTTGTTTCGGATATCAGGGGATATCCGCGGAGATAGGCGCTCTTCTCGGCGACAAAGCGACGGTGTGGACTTACGGCGGCGCGTCGTTTTTGGCGGCAAACCTTATCAACAACATACCTATGAGTATGCTTTTCAGCGGCATTTCGCAAGGACTTTCCGGCGGAGCGTACTTACGGGCGGTATATGCGTCGATAGTCGGCAGCAACGTCGGCGCGTTCCTTACTCCCGTCGGCGCGTTGGCGGGGATAATGTTTACCGACCTTACCGAGAGATACGGTCAGGGGTTCGGTTTCAAAAAATTTATCGGGTACGGCGCGTTGATAAGCCTTCCGACTCTTCTCGCTTCTCTCGGCGTCCTTGCATTGATTTTGTGACCGCGCCCTATCCGCTTTAACGTAAAATTATGCTGTGTCGACGTAAAAACCCCCGTCGCAAACAAGACGTTTGCGACGGGGGTTTAGGTTTTACGGTTTATCTCTTTTCTATATAGTCGCACGCGGCGAGAGCGGCAACCGCGCCGTCCGCGGCGGCGGTAGTGACCTGCCGTATTCTCTTTTTGCGGCAGTCGCCCGCAACGAAGACGCCTTTGGTCGCGGTCTTGCACGATTCGTCCGCGTCGGCGTAACCCCTTTCGTCCAGAGCGATAACGTTTTTGAAAGGTTCGTTTTGCGGTATAAGTCCCACCGCAAGGAACGCTCCGTCCACGTCGAGAGTTTTTATCGAGCCGTCTTTTACGGTTTTCAGTTTAAGTCCCGTAAGTTCGCCGTCGCCGATATATCCGTCAACCACCGTGCCGAGCATAACTTCGACGTTCTTTTTGGCAAGGAGTTGTTCGGTGAGTTTGCCTTCGCCCGTAAAAAAGTCAAGATTTTGTATTACGTACAGTTTTTTTACGAGATCCGAAAGGAGCAAGGCTTCCTGCAAAGCCGAGTTTCCGCCGCCGATAACGGCTACGGTCTTGCCTTCGTAAAAAGCCCCGTCGCACACCGCGCAAAATGACAGTCCGTTTCCGACCAAAGACTCTTCGCCTTCAAGTCCCAAAAGTCTATGTTTCGCGCCCGTCGCTATTATTACGGCTTTGCCGCGGAACTCGCCTTCGTCGGTCACGACCACTTTTTCTTCGCCTTCGTCGCGCACGGCGAGCGCTTCGCAAAATTCGGTGTCGGCTTCTTGGTTAAGTACCTGATCGACGAGTTTTTCGGCAAACTCGTTGCCCGACAGTTCCAAAAATCCGGGGATGTTTTCTACCTTCGGGGAAAACGTTATCTGTCCGCCGAAAGTGGCTTTTTCTATGACTAAAACGCTTTTATTCGCTCTTTTCGAATACAGAGCGGCGGTCAGCCCCGCAGGGCCGCCGCCGATGACGATTATATCGTATAACATATTTTATTTACCCAAGTATTTCTTTATCTCGGAAACGCCCACGTATTTTTCAAATCCGTCGCCGTTTACGATTACGAGAGTAGGAGCCTGTTTTACTCCGAACTTGCCGACGAGATCGGCGTTTTCGCTAGCAAGGAGTTTGTCGTAAGCAAAACCTTCTTTGTCGAGAAGCGCGCACGCTATCTTGCAGTTGGGGCAAGTCGCGGTGGTAAAGAGCATAGCCGTATTTTTGTTTTCGGGCATATTGTCCGTTATCGCGCTTTCGGCGGGTTCGGCCTGGTCGCACGGGCAGGAAGAAAGGGGACCTTCGTGAGTAAGGTTAGACCTTCCTATGTCGTAGACCTTCCTGTCTTTGTATTCCTGAGTCTTGCCGTCGTTCCAGTTCTGGACGGGACGGTAATAACCGGTTATACGGCTGTAAACTTCGGTCTTCGCTCCGCATTCGGGGCAGGTGAAGTGTTCGCCGGCGATATAGCCGTGGTTTTTACATACCGAATAGGTCGGTGAAAGGGTATAGTAGGGAAGTTTGTAGTTTTCCGCTATCTTTCTTACCAAGGTAGCCGCCGCTTTCCAATCGGGGAGTTTTTCTCCGAGAAACGCGTGGAATACCGTGCCCGAAGTATAGAGAGTCTGGAGTTCGTCCTGAATATCGAGCGCCGAGAAGATGTCTTCGGTATATCCGACGGGAAGGTGCGAACTGTTGGTGTAGTAAGGCGTATCCGTCGGGTTTTTCGCCGCGGTGATTATGTCGGGATAACGCTTTACGTCGTGCTTTGCAAGGCGGTAAGCGGTCGACTCCGCGGGGGTCGCTTCAAGGTTGTAGAGATCGCCGTACATTTCCTGATAATCGGAAAGGCGTTCTCTCATATGGTTGAGAACTTCTATCGTGAAGTCCTGAGTTTTCTTATGCGTCATATCCGCTCTGAGCCACGGCGCGTTGAGACCGACTTCGTTCATACCGACAAGACCGATGGTCGAGAAGTGGTTGTTGAACGTTCCGAGATAACGCTTGGTATACGGATAAAGACCGTTTTCGAGAAGTTCGGTGATTACGGTACGCTTTACTTTAAGCGAGCGCGCCGCGATGTCCATCATCTTGTCGAGACGGGCAAAGAACTCTTCTCTCGTCTTGGAAAGGTAGGCGATTCTCGGCATATTTATGGTTACCACGCCGACCGAACCCGTGCTTTCGCCGCTTCCGAAGAAGCCGCCCGACTTTTTGCGGAGTTCGCGGAGATCCAGACGGAGCCTGCAGCACATACTGCGGACGTCGCTCGGTTCCATATCGCTGTTGATATAGTTGGAGAAGTAGGGCGTGCCGTATTTGGCGGTCATCTCGAAGAGAAGACGGTTGTTTTCGGTGTCCGACCAGTCGAAGTTTCTCGTTATCGAGTAGGTGGGAATAGGATATTGGAAGCCCCTGCCGTTGGCGTCGCCTTCTATCATTATCTCTATAAACGCCTTGTTTACGAGAGCCATTTCTTTGGCGCAGTCTTTATACTTGAAGTCGCATTCCTTGCCGCCGACTATACAGTTGAGTTCGGCAAGGTCGGCGGGAACGGTCCAGTCGAGCGTTATGTTGGTAAACGGCGACTGGGTGCCCCAGCGGCTGGGAGTGTTTACGCCGTAGATAAACGACTGTATGCACTGTTTTACTTCTTTATAAGAAAGGTTATCCACCCTTACGAAAGGCGCGAGATAGGTGTCGAAAGACGAGAAAGCCTGAGCGCCCGCCCACTCGTTCTGCATTATACCGAGAAAGTTTACCATCTGGTT
>CAMNIW010000142.1 GCA_946540675.1 uncultured Clostridia bacterium
AGGAGCGGCCGCCTGCTCGTCTTCGATAAAATCGCCGAGATGACTGTCTTCTTCTTCGCCTATCGGCGTTTCAAGCGACACGGGGTCCTGCGCGATTTTTTGAATTTCTCTTACTCTCGCTTCGGGAATACCCATTTCTTTGGATATTTCTTCGGGCGTCGGCTCTCTTCCGAGTTGTTGCAACAAAAGTCTGGACACCCTGACGACTTTATTTATCGTTTCAACCATATGGACGGGTATCCTGATAGTCCTTGCCTGATCCGCAATGGCGCGCGTTATAGCCTGCCTTATCCACCAGGTGGCGTACGTCGAAAATTTAAATCCTTTTTGATAGTCGAACTTCTCGACGGCCTTCATAAGTCCGAGATTACCTTCCTGTATAAGGTCGAGAAACTGCATTCCCCTGCCGACGTATCTTTTCGCAATGGAAACGACAAGCCTTAAATTCGCTTCCGAAAGTTTGCGTTTTGCTTCTTCGTCGCCGTCCATCATAAGCTTTGCAAGTTCTATCTCGTCGTCGGGAGAAAGCAAGGGAACTTTACCGATATCTTTAAGGTACATCTTTACGGGGTCGTCCATACTTATCTCTTTAATAAGTTGCTCGTAAAGTTCCTTATCTTTTTCGTAGTCGTCAATAATTTTTATGTTATTTTCTTCGATTTTTTTATAGACTTCGTCTATTTGCGCGGGATCCGCGTCAACGCGGTCAAGCCTGTCGCAAAGCGCTTCGGCGCTTATCGAGCCTTTGGCTTTGTAATCGTCTATTATCCCCTGAATTACGTCGTGCAACTGTTCATCGGTAATAGCCATTATTTAACTCCTCCTAAGTTAGTATCTCGATAGTTTGGCGGTAAGGTCCGCTATCATCTTTACTATTTGTTTTCTTTTATCCACGTCGGTTTCGTTTGTGAAAACCGCGTTTAATTCTTTCAGTTCTTGTTCTAACTTGTCTTTTTTCAAAAGATTTATGCAGTCTTCGAAATACTTTTCTTCTTTCGGGGTCCCGAAGACGTTATCTCCCGCAGACAAGACCAAATCGTATTCGGCGAGATCTTCGTCACTGAAAAGCGAAGACATCGCGGAAGGAAAAATATCCTTTCCGCTTTCCGCATACTCCGATATTATATCGCAAAGCCTTACGTGCACCGGGTCTCTCATCGAAACCGAATACAGATCGAAATTCCTTGCATACTGCTTATTGAACAGTTTTGAACAAAGAATAAATCTCTCGGCGTTTTTTACGCCGTCTTTTACCGTTTCGGCAACTTCTTCGGGCACGTCTTCTATCTTTGAGTCGGCGGCGGAAGACTTGTCCGCATCGCGTTTCAACGACTCGTAAGTCGTTCGCGTCCTGTCGCTCAATTTTCTTAACAGGTCTTCTTTGACGCTCTCGGATTTTAACTCGGCAATGAGTTTTACAGCTTCTTTTATATATTTTCTGCGTTCGGACACGTCGTTGAGATCATATTTTTTTGAAAGCGTCATCAACTTGAAATCTATCAAAGGAATACTGTTGTCAATAAGTTTTTTGTACGCGTCGCCGCCGTACTTCCGAACGAAATCGTCCGGATCGAGACCTTCGGGTAACATAACCACCTTGACTTCAAGCCCTTCGGCGGACAATATTTCAAGTCCGCGAAGCGTGCTGTTTTGCCCCGCACTGTCGCCGTCGTAACTTATTACAACCGTATTCGTATAGCGTTTGAGTATCTTGGCCTGCTCTACCGTAAGAGAAGTTCCCATAGATGCGACTATATTCTTAAATCCGTTCATATACGGGGTTATGGTTCCCATATACCCTTCTACGAGAATTACTTCCGAAAGGTCGTGCAACGCCTTTTCTTTTTTCAGATTGTTTATGTTGTACAACGTTCTGCTTTTTTTAAAAAGTTCGGTCTCTTCGGTGTTTTTATACTTCATAAATTGCGGTTTTTTCTCCAAAACCCTGCCACCGAAACCTATGACGTTACCGAGATTGTTTATAATCGGAAATATCAGCCTTTCCGCAAAAAAGTCGTAAACGAAAGATTTTCCGTTATCCTTCGTCTTCCTTTTGCAAACGCAACACCTTATCATTTCGTCTTCGGTATATCCCTTTGACGACAAATATTCAGGCAGTGAAAAAAGATCGAGCGACGCGCCTATCCCGAAAGTAGTGACGGTCTTTTTGTCAATACCCCTTGCCTGCATATAATCGAGATATTTCGCCGCTTGCGGTTTTTTGAGATTATGTACGTAGAACAGTGCGGTATCCTTCATAAGGGCGAGAAGCCTTTCTCTGTCGGACTTGTCCTTCTTAATTTGCCCAAAGTCGCGATTATCTTCCGGCATAGGTATACCCGCCCTGTCAGCGAGATATTTTATCGCGCCTACGTAATCGAGATTTTCCATCGTCATTATAAACGTAATGACGTCTCCGCCCCTGCCGCATCCGAAGCACTTGAAGAACTGCCCCGGCTCGTTAACGGTAAACGAGGGGGTTTTTTCGGAATGACCCGGCAACGGACAACAAGCCCAGTGATTGACGGATCCGCGCTTTTTCAGGACGCAATATTTCCCGACGACGTCGACTATGTCGTTCTTTTGTTTCAGTTCTTCGATAAACTTTTCGTCAAATGCCATTTTATCTCAATAAAAAGTTTTTCGGTATGAATATTTCTTCAAAAGTAAAGACCGCATACCTGTCGGTCATACTCGATATATAGTCCGATATAACTGTATCGGAATCATATTTGTCGAGAAGTCCCTTGTAAAAATCGGGAAGTTTTTCGAGATGTGCGAGATAGTAGGTGTACATCGTCGAAATCATCTCGCCCGCCCTTTGTTCTTCCGATCTCGCCGCGTTATCGAGATATACTTTGTCAAACATAAACGCACGGAGACTTTCAGTCGCTTCCAAAAATTCTTTTTCCATAGAAACTTCGTTTTTCCCCATCGAATTTCGGTAAATCGACATTATCATATTGTTTATTCTTCCGCTGCTGTTATCGCCGAGAACGGCTATTTCTTCTTTCGGAAGATCGCTTTCGGTGATTATGCCCGCTCTTATCGCGTCTTCTATATCGTGATTGAGATAGGCTATTCTGTCGGACAAAGAAACGACTTTGCCTTCAAGAGTATGCGGATGTCCGGATTTCTTATGCTCTACGATGCCGTCCCTGACTTCATAAGTAAGATTCAGCCCTTCACCGTCGTTTTCCAGAACGTCGACGACTCTTAAAGACTGTTTGTTATGTTCAAACCCGTTTGGATTGAGTTTCGCAAGTATCCTTTCTCCCGAATGACCGAAAGGCGTATGCCCGAGATCGTGGCCGAGAGCGATCGCTTCCGCAAGATCTTCGTTAAGAGCAAGACATCTCGCTATCGAACGGGCGACCTGCGCCACATCCAAAGTATGCGTAAGCCTTGTCATATAGTGATCGCCTTCGGGTGAAAAAAATACCTGGGTTTTGTTTTTAAGCCGCCTGAACGCTTTTGAATAAATTATCCTGTCGCGGTCGCGCTGATATTCGGTTCTCATAGGGCACGGCTCTTCTTCCCGCGCTCTTCCGCGTGTTTTATCGGAAAAGGACGCGTACGGTGAAAAATACTGTTTTTCACATTGATAGATCCTGGTTTTCATAAAACACTAACCTCTCTATATACATTATTCTCTTAAAAAATGTAAAAACCCTTTTTTTCGAGCAAAATTTTATTATATTACTTCTCCGCCGCTGACATTTAATACGGTACCCGTAATAAAACCGCCGTTTTTGATCAAAAACAATACGGCGTCGGCAACGTCGTCGCCGGTACCGACCCTTCCGAGCGGTATATCGGAAACGGCGATTTTCCTATCGTCTTCGGACAACGCGGCGTTCATTGCGGTATCGATAAATCCCGGCGCAACGGCGTTAACCCTTATCCCTGCGGACGAATATTCTTTGGCGAGCGATTTGGTAAAGCCGATGATCGCGGATTTTGTCGCCGAATATAACGCCTCGCAAGAAGCGCCGGAAATACCCCACATCGACGAAACGTTTACGATATTTCCGCCGCGGTTCAATAAATGAGGTATTATCGCCTTACAGACGTTGTAAACG
>CAMNIW010000143.1 GCA_946540675.1 uncultured Clostridia bacterium
TTCCCCCGCACAATCTCGGTGAAACGATAGACGGGGCAATCGCCGTTATCGACAATCCCGATATAAGCGTCGACGAACTCATAAAATATATCCCCGCGCCCGATTTCCCGACCGGCGGTATAATAATGGGAAGAAGCGGTATAAGAAACGCTTACAGGACCGGTCGCGGAAGCATTATACTCCGCGCGAAATGCGAGATAGAAGAATTTAATAACGGCACGAGAGAAAGGATTATCGTTTCCGAACTTCCTTATCAGGTCAATAAACAGAAGCTCATCGAAACGATCGCCGATTATGTCAAAAACAAAAAACTTGACGGTATATCCAACATAAACGACGAATCCGACAGACACGGCATGAGAGTCGTGATTGAGATAAAGAAAGACGCAAACGCGCAAGTCGTTCTGAATACTCTCTACAAGATGACAAACTTGCAGGTATCCGACGGAATTATTCTTCTTGCGCTCGTGGGGACGGATCCGAAAGTTCTCAATATAAAAGAAATACTTTCTTATTACATCGATCATCAAATCGACGTTATCGAAAGGCGTACGAGATACGATCTCGCCAAGACCAAGGAGCGCGAGCATATCGTTAAAGGACTTGTTATTGCTCTCGCTCATATCGACGAAGTTATCGCTATTATCAAACGGAGCAAAGACAAAGACGACGCATCGGCTCAACTTCAACAGAATTTCCTTCTCGACGATAAACAGGCGACGGCGATCCTTGAAATGCGTTTGCAAAGACTCACTTCGATGGAAGTCGATAAACTCAACGAAGAATTGCGCCAACTCGACGCTACTATAGCGGACCTTACCGACATTCTCGAAAAGCCGGAAAGAGTCAGGGCGATAGTCAGAAACGATCTTCTTGAAATCAAGGCGAAATATCCTACGCCGAGAAAGACTGAAATATCGACCGATTATGCCGACATCGGCGAGGCCGATCTTATCGAAAGGGAAGACGTCGTCATCTCTATGACGCATCTCGGATACGTCAAGAGAATCGCGGTAAAAGAATGTAAGTCGCAAAAACGCGGCGGTCGCGGCGTTACGGCGCATAAGCCGAAAGAAGAAGATTTTGTCGAAAATATGTTCGTGTGCTCAACGCACGACGATTTGCTGTTCTTCAGCACTTTCGGTAAAGTTTATAAAATAAAAGGCTACGAAGTGCCTGAAGCGCAGAAAAACGCTCGCGGCAGAGCGATAGTCAATCTTCTTCAACTTTCGCAGGGAGAGCGTATTACAGCCGTTATTCCGCACAAAGAAGCGGAAGGGCGGTCTGCGGATGAAGAAGAAAACGTCGAAGAGACCGAAAATACCGAAGTCGTCGAAGACGAAAACGGATGCGAGTATATTGTGATGGCGACTAAATCAGGTCTCATCAAAAAAACCGCGATGTCGCAATTCAATTCTATAAGAAAAGGCGGAAAGATAGCGATAAGTCTGCTTCCCGGCGACGAGCTTATATCGGCTCAACTTACCTGCGGAAACGATGATATACTCGTCGGCTCTCACTTCGGTAAATGTATAAGATTCAGCGAAAGCGACGTAAGACCTACGGGAAGAGATACGCAGGGTGTTCGCTCGATAGAACTCGACGAAGGCGATTACGTCATCGATATGACTAAACTCAGACCCGGAGACACGATAATAACCATTTCTTCCAACGGTTTCGGAAAGCGCAGTTCGATAGACGATTACAGGCTTCAACAAAGAGCGGGTAAAGGTATAAAGGCAGGTGTATTCAACGATAAGACGGGATTCCTTGTCGGTATCAAACCCGTAAACGAAGGCGAGGATATTATGATGATATCCGAAGCCGGCGTCGCAATAAGAACGCCTGTAGACGAGATATTTCTTATCGGAAGAGACACAAAGGGCGTTAAGGTCATGCGTCTCGAAGGTTGCGGTATTTCCACGATAGCGATCGTTCCGCACGAAGACGAGATCGAAGAGAGCGACGAAGAAAGCGGTGAAGACGAAGAAGTTTCCGAAGAGACCGAAGAGTAATAAGACCGTTTTCGGCTAAATGCAAACGAATATCCGCTCAACGCGTTTTGAGCGGATATTTTAGACGCAAAAACGGCTTGATAAAACGAAAATTTCGTGTTAGAATATATCAGAGGTAAACGATGGCTGAATATCTTGACAAACTTAACGAAGAACAAATCGCTCCGGTAATGCATACGGACGGCGCGGTTCTTGTTATTGCGGGTGCCGGTAGCGGAAAGACCCGCGTGCTTACCAGTCGTATAGCGCATATAGTAAAGGATCTTTCCGTCGATCCGTATAATATTCTCGCGATAACGTTCACGAATAAAGCCGCCGACGAAATGAAAGAGAGACTCGAATCGCTTATCGGTGACGTTTCCGATATGTGGGTGTGCACTATACACTCGATGTGCGTGAGAATACTTCGTATGGCCGCGGATAAGATCGGATATGACAGGAATTTTTCGATTTATTCCGAAACTGACAGAGATAAAGTATTAAAGCGTATAATAACGGGACTTGCTCTCGATAACGATAAGTACCTGAAAAGGGTCAAGATTATACTTTCGGCGCTAAAAAACAAGGATAAAACCACGGAAGATTTCAAGGCGGAAAATCCGAGACTTCCCGAACTTGGCAATTACGTCAGGATATTGGATGCGTATGAAAACGAGATGAAAAGATCTAACGCCTTCGATTTTGACGATTTACTTATCAAGACGTATCATTTGCTTGCCGAAAACAAAGACGTGCTTGACAGGTTTTCTTCCAGATTCAAGTATATACACATAGACGAATTTCAGGATACCAACGTAGTGCAGTATAATATCGTTAAATTACTTTCTGTTAAGCACGGCAATATATTTGCCGTGGGAGACGACGATCAAAGCATTTACGGCTGGCGCGGAGCCGATATACATAATATACTCGGCTTCAAAAATGATTTCAAAGATGCGACCATATACAAACTGCAAAGAAATTATCGTTCTACTAAGAGAATACTTCAACTTGCGAATGCGGTTATAAAATATAACCGTAACAGAAACGACAAGACCCTTTGGACCGACAACGACGAAGGGGTCAAACCCGAAGTGTATTTTGCCGAAGAAGAATCGTCCGAAGCGCAATATGCCGCCGTGCAAATAAAAACTCTCATAAAAAGGGGATATTCTTATTCGGACTTTGCAATACTTATGCGTATAAACGCCCTGTCGCGTTCTTATGAACAGGAATTTTTGAAATACGGTATTCCGTACAAGGTTTACGGCGGTTTCAAATTCTTTGAAAGAAAAGAAATAAAGGACCTTACGGCATATTTGCGTATTCTTTGTAATCCCCTTGACAACGAAGCGATTTTAAGGGTAATTAACGTCCCTAAACGCGGCATAGGAGATAAAACGATACAGGCAATAAACGATTATGCGACAACGAACGGTTTTTCGGTTTTCGACGGAATATACGATTATGAAAATTTACCTTTATCGGCGTCCGCAAAACAAAAACTTAAAGGATTTAAGGATATAGTTTCTTCGCTCGTCGTGTATAAAGAAACGGCAAAACTTAAAGACCTTGTGAAAGAAGTGATACGAGCTACCGATTTTATGTCTTGTTTTGACGACGATTCTGCCGAAAGCGACGATAAAAAGAGAAACGTCGACGAGTTTTTGAGTTCGGTCGAAGAATTTGAAAGGCAGAATCCGAACGCGTCGCTTTCCGAATATTTGAATTCCATAACGCTCAGTTCGGATACCGACGAGATAAACGAAGGCGATTTCGTTACGCTCGCTACTATTCACTCGGTCAAAGGTCTCGAATACAGGTGTGTTTTTATTTGCGGACTTGACGAGTCGATATTCCCGATAGAAAGAGCCGATTTTGAAGGAGACGACGCCGAAGAAGAGAGAAGGCTTATGTACGTCGCGATAACCCGAGCGAAAGAGCGTCTTTATCTCACGAGAGCAAAGAGCAGATTTTTATACGGTTCGAGAAGACGTACCGTTCAATCTCAATATCTCGACGATTTGTCGTCCGTTCTCGGACTTTCGCAAAACAGAAGACAATATTTCA
>CAMNIW010000144.1 GCA_946540675.1 uncultured Clostridia bacterium
CGAAAAGACTAAAATATTCGTAGACGACACGTCGTCCACAAACTGCCGCGACATAACTTCCAAGTGCAGAAGACTCAAAGCGCGCGAAGGCAGGCTTGATCTCGTTGTGGTCGACCATATTCAACTTATGAACGCGATCAAATCGAGCGACAGCAGACAAGCCGAGATAACCGAAATATCCCGCGGGCTGAAAATGCTTGCGAAAGATCTCAACGTTCCGGTGCTCGCTCTTTCGCAGTTAAACAGACAGGTCACCGCGAGAAAGGGTAAGCCGATGCTTTCCGACCTGCGCGAATCGGGAGCGATAGAGCAGGACGCGGATATAGTTATGTTTATACACAGACCCGATATGATAGCCGACGAAAAGGATATAGAAGCGGGCAAGGTGAAAAAAGGCGTCGCGGAGATAATTTTCGCAAAGAACAGATCGGGAGCGTGCGAAACCGTGCCGCTTTTGTTCCGCGGAGAGAGATCGAAATTCGTCAATATGCCGTCCGGTTACGTTTCGGACTCGCAGGCTCCGGCACCCAAAGGCGAGAGGCCGCAGGCTATGAAAAAGATAGTCGAAGAAAACGATGACGATATAGGCGAAGGCGAAGATATAGATGAAATATTCTGATAGAGAATACGCGACGCAAATTCTCGACATAGACGAAAACTCGCTTAAACTTGCGAAAAAATACATATTAAACGGCGAACTCGTCGCCTTTCCTACCGAAACGGTGTACGGACTCGGTGCCGTTGCGACCGACGACGACGCGATAGGTCGCATCTATGCGGCAAAGGGCAGACCTTCCGACAATCCGCTTATCGTGCACGTGCATAAGGATTACGACGCGGACAAGTTGGTCACGGTAGAGCACGATTACGTCTATAAACTGCGCGAAGCGTTTTTGCCGGGACCGCTGACAATGGTGTATAAAAGCCGGGGAGTGGTCAGTAAAGTCGCGACCTGCGGACTAGATACCGTGGGGATAAGAGTTCCGTCGAGCGAAAAGGCTCAGGAGTTTTTGCGATACGTAGACGTTCCGATAGCCGCGCCGTCGGCAAACGCGTCCAAGCATACAAGTCCGGTTACCGCGGCGCACGTATACGAAGATCTTTGCGGAAGACTTCCGCTTATTCTCGACGGCGGCAAATGCGTCGGCGGAATAGAGAGTACGGTTCTCGACGTGACAACGGAAACACCGATAATACTCAGGAGCGGACTTATAACCGCGGATATGATACGAAGCGTAGTCGGCAAATGCGGCTATTCGGCAAATAAGCCTACCGACAAAATACGCGCTCCGGGTATGAAGTACAGGCATTACTGTCCGAAATGCGAAACGGCTTTGTTTTCAAGAGCGGACGTCGGAAAAGCGCAGGCTTTGTATGATTTTTGCGAGAAAGAAGGAAAACGCGTGTATTTTATGTGCGACGAAGGCGTCGCCGATAAGATAAAGGGCAATAAACTTTTGCTCGGCAAGACGGCGGAAGAGATAGCGTTTAACCTGTACGACAAACTGCATGAAGCGGAAAACGTTGCGGATATGCTGATAGCGTTTGAAGTGGAAACGGGCAGCGCGATAGACGAAAGCATAATGAACAGACTTACAAAGGCCTGTAAATAAAGGAGAAAAGTTATGAAAATTGCCATAGGATGCGATCACGCAGGGATAGGATTAAAACCCGTTTTGCTCGATTATCTCGAAAAAAACGGATACGAATACGAAGATTTCGGCACGTTTACCAAGGACTCCTGTAACTATGCCGAATACGGACAAAAAGTAGCGGAAGCGGTTGCGGAAGGTCGTTTTGACAGGGGTATACTGATATGCGGAACGGGCATAGGTATGAGTATCGTCGCGAACAAAGTTCCGGGGATTCGCTGTGCGCACTGCCACGACGTGTTCTCGGCAAAGGCAACGAGAAAGCATAACGACGCCAACGTTATAGCGTTCGGCGAAAGGGTTATAGGCGCGGGGCTTATGCTCGATATAGTCGAAGCCTTCCTGACTACGGACTTCGAAGGCGGAAGGCACGCCGCAAGAATAGCAAAAATAACCGAAGTAGAGCAAAAATATTCGAGAAGTTGATTTCTCGGTAAATATATTTATCTTATAAAAACACTGACAAGGAGAAAATTTATGAGCAAATTTCATTTGATCGACCACCCGCTGATTCAGCACAAAGTGTCTATGATGCGTATGACTACGACGAGCACCAAAGATTTCAGGGCTTTGGCTGAAGAAATATCGCTTCTTATGGCGTACGAAGTTACGAGAGACCTTCCTTTGAAAGAAGAAGAGATAGAAACCCCGATATGCAAAACCAAGGCGAAATTCGTCGCCGGCAGAAGCATAGGAGTAGTTCCCATACTCAGAGCGGGGCTCGGCATGGTGGACGGCATACTTACGCTCGTTCCTAATGCAAAAGTCGGACATATCGGGCTTTACAGGGATCCGAGAACTCACAAGCCCGTAGAATATTATTGCAAACTTCCCATTGACGCGGAAGAGAGAACTCTTATAGTAGTCGATCCCATGCTCGCGACGGGCGGCAGCGCGGTAGCGGCAATACAATTTTTGAAAGACAGGGGTTGTAAAGATATAAAACTTATGAACCTGATCGCCGCTCCGGAAGGCGTGGAAGCCGTTCAAAAAGCTCATCCCGACGTCGATATTTACGTCGCGTCTTTAGATGAAAGATTAAACGAAAACGCTTATATCGTTCCGGGACTCGGCGATGCCGGCGACAGACTTTTCGGGACCAAATAAAGGTAGAATATGCGAAATAAAGTCAGAAAAGCGGTTATTCCCGTCGCGGGATACGGCACGCGGTTTCTTCCGTTTACCAAGGCGGTGCCTAAGCCGATGCTTCCCATACTCAATAAGCCCGCGCTTCAGGTTATTACCGAAGAAGTGGCGGAGAGCGGTATTAAGGACGTTTTGTTCGTGGTCGGGTATAAAAAAGAGATACTCGAAAGTCATTTTATGCCCGCGCCCGAACTTGAAAGAGTTCTTGCGGAAAAAGGCAAGGAAGAGTATCTCAAAGCAATCAGATACCCTGAAACCATGGTCAACGTATCGTACGTGTTGCAGGAAGTACAAAGCGGTACGGCGAGCGCCATCGCCCTTGCCGAAGATTTTGTCGGAAACGAGCCTTTTGCGGTTCTTTTCGGCGACGACGTTATGTATAACGACGGACGTCCTGTTATCGGTCAACTGATCGACGTGTACGAAAAGTACGGAAAAACCGTAATAGGTTGCAAGCGCGTGAGTATGGACGACATACCGAAATACGCGTCCGTAGAGTTCGACAAGCAACTCGAAGACAGGGTATACAATATGACGAAAGTCACCGAGAAACCCAAGAAGGAAGAAGCGAAAAGCGATCTTGCGCCACTCGGCAGATACGTTTGTCCGCCTGAAATTTTCGACGCCATAAAAGGTCTTGAACGCGGAGCGAGCGGAGAATATCAGTTTACCGACGCGTTAGACGTGATGGCGCGGGAAAAAGGCGGTGCGATAGCCTATGATTTTATCGGTAAAAGATATGATATGGGCGACCGTTTAGGGTATCTCAAAGCGAATATCGAATACGGCTTACGCGACGAAGGGTTAAAAGATACGCTTACCGAATATCTTAAAAATCTTATAAAGTGATTTTTTGAATTATGCAAAATAATTATAATCTTACGCGCGGAGTTTACGCGGCTATAATGAACGCGCGTAAAATATCCGAAAAATGCAATATAAAGTACGTCGGTACGGAAGAACTTCTGTACGGGATATTGACCATACCGAAAAGTATTGCTTATAAGGTTTTGGAAAAGTACGGGGTAAATCACAAATCCTATTTTGCGCATTTGCAACTCACGTTCAGCGCGAACTATCTTCGCGGCGACTACACGCCGAGAGCGAAAGGCGTTCTTGC
This sequence comes from uncultured Clostridia bacterium, assembly GCA_946540675.1. GTDB lineage: Bacteria > Bacillota > Clostridia > Christensenellales > Borkfalkiaceae > UBA10281. The sequence continues at coordinate 3,919 of CAMNIW010000144.1, forward strand.
CGATGCGCAAAAGATAGCCGAAGTAGCGGAGTCGTCGTGCGTTTCATCCGAGCATTTGTTGCTCGCCATACTTAAAAGAAAAGATTGCAAGGCGACGGGCATTATAAGGAAGATGGGTGTCGATTAC
>CAMNIW010000145.1 GCA_946540675.1 uncultured Clostridia bacterium
AGGTGAACGTTATCTCGTATTCGCCGTCTTTGCCGACGACCGAAGCGACGTTTTTATAATCGGAAACGTTTTCGGAAACGTCCGAGCCGTTTTTCAGCGTGCCGGCCGAAGAATAGGAATCTTCAAAAGCCTTTATTATATCGCCGCCGCGTGAAACCGACGTTCCGCCGTAAGAGTATCGCGCTTCTTCGCTTATATTGCCGTCCGTCCCGATAAGGTCGATAAGCCTGACCGCTATCGAAACGTTTTTGTCTATGACCGCGTTTGCCGTCACCCCGTAATCGCCGCTCTTTGCCGACCTTACGTCCGTCACGAGCGATTTTAAGGTCTTCTTGTAAACTTTGAGAATTTCGCCTATAAAGACGTAATCGCCCGTCTTTACGCCGCGGGTAACAAATTCTCCCGTCTTTAAGTCGACGACGTTCGCTCCGTCGAAATAATCGAGCGTGCCGAGCGAGCCGAAATAAGAAAAAGCGCTTTCGCTGCCGGATACTATCGCGTTTTTGTCGACCGTCCCGGATATGCTTTCCTTGGCGCGCTCTATATACGTTTTAAGCGGCTGACTTCTCGCGGAAAATTTTTCGCGGTATTCCTTGACCGATTTGTCGGCAAGTTCTTTCGTTGCGCAACTTTCCGCACGGAGCAGGTACGCGTCTTTATCGGCGTCCGACGACGCTCCGCCGTACACGGTCTCTTCTATATAGTCCTTGCCGTACTTGTCGCTCGTATAATACGCAAACCAGTAGTTTATCTCCGCCTTTGCCGCCGTGACGAAATCTTCTTCCGCCCGTGCGGAAATCAAGCGCGCGTGCGAAAAAGCCGCCGACGCGGTAAAAAACATTGCCGCCGTCAGGGCGAATAAAAGTAAAAATATTGCGTTTTTCCACTTTACTTTCCGCATACTACGATTTTTTCGTCCGACATACTGTTCCAGTATATAATTATATACAATATAATACCACAATACCCGAATTATTTCAATAATTTTTCGGGTTGTTTTTGAATTTTAGGACGAATCGGCTGCCGAAAAAAAACAAAGACCGACCTTACGGTCGGTCTGCGTTTGTTAAACGAGTTCGATGATTGCGGTTTCCGCGGCGTCGCCCTTTCTCTCTCCGAGTTGATATATTCTCGTATATCCGCCCTTTTGTTTGAGTTCTTCGGCTCTTTGCGCGTACTTGGGAGCGATTTCGTTGAATATCTTTTCGATAAGCGGATGCTGTACGCCTTCCGTTCTCGCTTTGAATTCGGACATCGTTTCGCGTCCCCTTTGTTCCTGAAGATCGTAAACCTTGGTCATTATCTTTCTTCTCGCGGCGAGTTTCTTCGGTCCGTCTTTGAGAATTTTAGTGGTTACGTCTTTGCCTTTCTTATCTTTGGTGACTACGGTGGTTTCAACCGTGTCTTCGTAAGTATTCATGGCGAGAGTGATTATCTTTTCCACGTACGGTCTGAGTGTTTTTGCCCTGCCCAAAGTGGTTTCGATTCTGCCGTACCATAAAAGATAAGAAGCCTGATTTCTGAGTACCGCGACTCTCTGCGTAGCGGTCATACCTAATTTTCTCGGCATTGTTTTAGTCCTCCTTTTCTCTTAATGATAGACCGTAGGTACTTAATTTGTAAATTACCTCATCCAGCGATTTTTTACCTAAGTTTCTCACTTTAAGCATATCGTCTTCGGTCTTTTTTGTCAAATCGTCTACTGTGTGTATTCCCGCACGTTTCAAACAGTTGTAGGAGCGGACGGAGAGATCCATTTCTTCTATGCTCATCTCCCTTATTATGTCTCCTTGATTCGGTTTTGTCGGAACGACGATCGGTCCCGACACAACCTTGCTGAGTTCGAACAGGTTTACGTGTTCGGCAAGTATTTTAGCCGCAAGGCTCAATATCTCCTTGCCAGAAAACGCGCCGTTGGTCCACACTTCGAGAGTGAGTTTGTCAAAATCGGTGCTTTGACCTACTCTCGTGCTCTCTACGTTGTAACTGACTTTCTTTACGGGCGTATAGATGGAATCTATGGGAATATAGTCTATCTCGTCCGTCTTGTTGCTCTCCGCGCCTTTGTACCCCCTGCCTCTGCCTACGGTTATTTCCATAGAGAGTACGCCGCCTTTGTCTATCGTGCAGATATATGCGTCTTTGTTGAGTATCTCAACGTCCATATCGGACGATATATCCCCCGCTAAAACAACGGCGGGACCTTCTTTATAAAGACGAAGAACTTTCTTGAAGTCGATGTCCGTACTTGCCGTCTTGAACGAAACGTTCTTTATGTTAAGAATTATTTCGGTGACGTCTTCCTTTATGCCCGGTATGGTTGAAAATTCGTGTTTTACGTTACCGCTCGTGAACTTTATGCCTTGTGCGGCAGCACCGGGAAGCGACGAAAGAAGCGTCCTTCTGAGTGCGTTGCCCAAAGTGAGCCCAAAGCCCCTTTCCAAAGGTTCAGCGGTTATTTTGGCGTAAGTTGTGTCTTCGCTTTCTTCAACTACTATCTTCGGCGTTTCTATTTCCATCATAGAACGGGTATACCTCCTTAAATTTTTTATGGTATATTATTATTTCGAGTACAACTCGACGATCATCTGTTCGTTAATCTGCGAATCGATATCTTCTCTCGTCGGAAGCGCAAGGATCTTTCCTTCCAACTTCTCGTTGTCGAAATCCAGCCACTTGGGCATTTTCCCGCTCTTTGCGGTGGCCTTTAATTCCTCAAAATATTTGGAATCTTTCTTGGTTTCCTTTACCGCGATGACGTCGCCGACTTTCACTTCGAACGAAGCGATGTCTACGGGTCTGCCGTTTACGGTGAAGTGCGCGTGAGTCACGAGCTGACGGGCCTGCGATCTCGATACCGCGACTCCCATCCTGTATACTACGTTGTCAAGACGTCTTTCGAGAAGGGATAACATATTTTCACCCGTTATACCCTTCATACGGTCTGCCTTTTCGTAATAATCTCTGAACTGTCCTTCCAGAATTCCGTATATTCTCTTGGTCTTCTGCTTTTCGCGAAGTTGTAATCCGTATTCGGATACCTTCTTCCTGTCAGCGCCGTGCTGTCCGGGAGCAACCGGTCTTTTTTCAAACGGGCAAGTAGCCTTGTAGCACTTGTCGCCCTTTAAGAATAACTTACCGCCTTCGCGTCTGCACAAGCGGCATTTAGCGTCTGTATATTTAGCCATTTCCTGTTTACCTCCCTTTATACTCTACGGCGTTTCGGCGGACGGCAGCCGTTGTGAGGAATCGGCGATACGTCCTGTATGAGCGTTACTTCGAGTCCTACGTTTCCGAGCGCGCGGATAGCGGATTCTCTGCCCTGTCCGGGTCCTTTTACGAACACTTCGACGGAACGGAGTCCGTGTTCCATAGCCGCTCTCGCCGCGGTCTCCGCCGCCTGCTGAGCCGCAAACGGAGTGCTCTTTCTCGATCCTTTATAACCGAGCGCGCCCGAACTCGACTGCGCGATCGCGTTGCCGTTAGCGTCGGTGACGGTCACTATGGTGTTGTTGAAAGAGGATTTGATATGAACCTGACCTTTGTCAATATTTTTACGTTCTTTACGTTTTTTAACGACTTTAGTTGCTGCCATTATCTCTTTACCTCCTCTTACTTAGTCGCCGTCTTCTTCTTCGCGACGGTGCGGCGCGGACCTTTTCTCGTCCTCGCGTTTCTCTTGGTGCTCTGTCCTCTTACGGGGAGACCTTTTCTGTGTCTTACTCCGCGATAGCAACCGATTTCCATAAGTCTCTTTATGCTGAGACTCTTCTCGGTTTTAAGTTCGCCTTCCACTTTGAGATTATGTTCGATATAATCTCTGAGTTTGGCGACGTCTTCCTCGGTCAAATCCTTAACTCTCGTGTCGGGATTAACTCCGGTTTCCTTCAATATTTTTTGCGCGGTCGGTCTTCCGATTCCGAATATATACGTTATACCGATCTCAACGCGCTTTTCTCTTGGTAAATCTACACCTGCAATACGAGCCATTTTTGTATATCCTCCGAATTTTTTTGAATTTTGTTTTTTGGAACTT
>CAMNIW010000146.1 GCA_946540675.1 uncultured Clostridia bacterium
AATAAGTCCTGCCGCCGCAGTCCTTTACGGAATATTTTATTTCCATCTCGCCCGTCCGTTCGGGTCTTACCGCACCGCTTTCGGGCGAAAGGACGTTGCCGCCGACCATCGCCGTAACGGTGACTTCGGGATTTCCGAGAGCGTTTTCCACGGTATACTCGGGGATCCTGTACAAATCGCCGACCACGCATTCGCTCTCTTCGCCGTTAAAGGTCATAGATATGTCGGGAACGGTCTGCAGGACGTTTATCCTGACTATCTCTTCCGCCTTGTTTCCGCGAGCGTCCGAAGCCGAATACACTATATAATGCGGAACCGCCATCCTTGGGGTAAACGTTCCTTTTTTGGATACGGTGACCGCGGTTTTTTGCTCGGAATAATAGTTGATATATACCTTGACGTCGGTAGCCGTTTCCCCGTCCACCGCGTCGAACGAAGTTGCCGGGAATACGCCGTATTTCTTATTTATAAGAGCGCTCGGTACGGTCGCCTTTTCGTATTCGCCGTAGTCTATATCGAGAACGGGAGCCTTCGTATCGTTTATCTTGTCGTCGTCAAGGGCGTATTCGCCGTACTTGGTGACGAGAAAAGTCGCTTTTTCTTCGACGTAGTTGTCGCAGTAAACGCGACAAAAGACTTCGCCCGTGGAAAATCCCGACCAAAGGTAATTGCCGAAATACTTAGGGTCGTCAAAGTCGATTATCTGCTTTTTTATTCCCCTGTAATCGACCGCGCTTATCGTGTTTTTGTCGCAGTCGTAGAAAAGCCCCGTCCTTCCCGAATAGCCGATAAGACCGCTGAAAGACAGCACCGAATACTCTCCGTATTCGTTGTTTACGTGCAGCCTACCCGAAGTCGATTCGTATCCCGATAGTTTTTGTCCGTTGCTCGCGCAGGCGAGAAAATAACTCGTCGTGGTCGTATCCGCCATTTGAGGCGTGGCGCTCATTTGTATCTTTATATAATTGTCCGTATTGCGAACGTCCACCGCTTCCACCGTAACGCGAGTAAATTCCGCCTTGCCTTTGGCCTTTACGACGGGAAGAATTTCTATAAACGGTTGACTTTTTTCCTGCATTTCGCGAAGATCGACGACGTTTCTTAAAACGAGTTTGTCGTCCTTTTGAAGCGACGCGAGTATACCGACGGTATCGGAATTGGTATCCTGCCCGTATTCCGCGGAAGACTCTTCTTTAAGGACGTAATACGCCCTGTCGTCTTCGACGGGAACTCCCGACGGGGATATAGTCCCGACCACGCCCGACGCGCTTATCATACCGCCCGTAAACGCGCTCACCGCGAGAGCCGCTGACAGTACAGCGATTATCTGACGTTTTTTTCTCATACATTTTCTCCGTATTTTTTACTTTAATCCGCCCAAAGAAACGTTGCCGAGCAGTTTCTTCTGGAAGGCTATGAATATTGCGAAAAGGGGTACGGCCATTATCATACAGCCGCCGAGTTTCATCGGCACGGTACTCGTTTTCAGTTCGTAAGCGCCGTTGACGTAATACCACAGTCCGTAAGCGAGCGTCGGATAACTCGGCATATAGATAAGCGGAGTTTGATAGTCGTTCCAAAAACCTATAAAACTCAAAAGGATTATCGTGAAGAACACGCCCGAAGACATCGGGAGCATTATTCCGAACATCACCCTGAAATTGCCTGCCCCGTCGAGATACGCCGCTTCGGCAAAGTCCTTGGGTATGACTTTGAGCGCGGCATAGAAGGACAGGAAGTATAGCCCTGTGACGTAAGACTTCATAAACAGCATTCCGTACACGGTATTGTACATATTGAGAGATTGCGCTATCCTTATTTCGGACGGAAGAGTTCCGACCGTGGGGATTATCATCTGCAAAATGACTATCGTATAGATGACGTTGCAGAATTTGAAGCGGAATCTCGCCACTACGTAACCGACAAGGAAAGACGCGAAGGTCGAAACGAGCGACGTTCCTATCGCGTACCACAGCGAGTTGACGAGCATTACGCCGATCCCGACTTTTTTGTCTATCCCGCCGGGCATACGCGCGGGCGCCTGAAAATATTCGAATACCGTCTTGTAGTTTTCGAATAAAAATTTCTTCGGCCAGCCGAAACCGTTGGTGAGATAGTCGATATTCCCTTTGAACGAAGTCATAAGCGACCAAAGTAGCGGAAACACGAGCGACACGGCGTACGCCAGCAAAAACACGAAACTTATTATCTCGAATACGGGCAGACGGGATTTTTTCTTGTTTGCTTGTACCATAATTCCGACCCCCTTATTCTACCGACGGTCCGAACTTATCCATAAGGAAGCGGACCAGAAGGGTGAGCGGCGCGGCGATAAGCGTGAGCGATATGCCGTACGTCGCGAGAAGCGGATATTCGTACTGAGTCGCCGCTTCGGTATTTTTGAAGAGATAGTAACCTACCGTCATATACCTTCCCTGAGTATTGAGTCCTTCGAAGGCGACGAGATTTATCTGGTTGACGAATATACTCGCGACGCCCGTCACGACGAAAGTCTGTATCGTCGGGAAAATGAGCGGCAGGATTATCTTGAAGAACTCCACGAAGGGGTTTGCCCCGTCGAGTTTGGCGGCTTCGCTTATGGACGGATCGATTCCGTTCATCGCGCCGGAATACATAAGTATCTGCGTTCCGAAGCCTATCCATATATTAAAGAAAATTATCGCTCCGAGTTTTGTCGAAGAGTTTGCGAGAAGTCCTTCTTTAAGTCCGAACATCGCGGGGACGGCTCCTTCGACAAAGTATTTGTACATCGTGACCGTCACGACCGCCGAGAGTATGGACGGCGCGAAAAGGAGAACCTTGAACACGCCCGCTCCGGGCAGTTTTTTGAAAATGTACATAGAAAAGACGAGCGCGAACACTATCCCGACCAAAGTTATAAGCGCAAAGGAGAGAAAGGAGTTTTTCAGCGCGAGCAAAAACACACCTTCGTTCTTTATCTGCGTAAACATCTTCCCGAAGTTCTCAAACCCGTTGAATACGTAGCGTCCGAGATTGGTTTCCGCGTTCTCTTCGTATCTTTGAAACGCCATCACGAACGAATTGAAGTTGACTCCGATATAAAAGACAGCAAACTGTACCATCGGTATCAGAAGTATCAGAAGACAAAATAATACGTCGTGCGTTTTTTTGTCGATAAAAAATTTCTTGTTCATTTCCGAGAATTTTTACCTTACCGTTTTTTATGAAAGCGTTATATGTTTTCCGTTACAAAAGAGCCTGCCAACTCGTGGCGTTGTATTTATTCTTGACCTCGTTGAAGAGTTGGATCGCCGTCTTCCCGTCCTTTATCGCTATCATCGGATCGGGATCGGCGGTAGTGCCCATCTCGTAGTCGCGGTAGAGCGCCGAGTAGTTTTTACGGAATACTTCCGCCGAAGACTGCGGCATTATATAGTCGCAGGATCTGAGCATATCGACCACGCTCTTGGAATAAGGACTGAGTTGTTCGTAAACGTTGGAATAATCTACTTTATAGTTACGCGTAAGTCCCGTTTCGGTCAGGAATTCTTCGAGCGACTGCTGAGTCGAGCAGAAACGCAGGAAGGTCTTGGCGAGTTCCTTTTTCTCTTCGGAAACGTACGCCGAGATAAACGCGAGTTGGTTAAGAGAGTCTACGAGAGTCGTCTTTTGCCCTATCATATCCGCCGAAGCCTTGGGAAGGGGCATTACTTTGAGATTTCTTTCTTTGAGCGAAGCGCCCTGAAAACCGCTTTCCATTTCTTCAAATGTAGGCTTGGCTTCGTTTACCCAGTAAAGACCTTCGACGAGCATTCCTATATCGGTGTTTCCGCCGAACGCTTTACTCAAAAGGAAGAGCGACTGCGCGTCCGAGTGAGAAACGCCTTCGTTGAAAGACTTGGAAGTTTCATAGTACTTATTTTTATAAATTTCTTCAAAAAACTTATACGTATTGTAATAACTCGCCGAAGAATATACTTCATAGCCGTTTTGTTCGGTTATTTCGGTGGGCGCTTTATACGTGACGTTGCCGCTTCCGTCGATAGA